>JAGXLC010000126.1 GCA_018334875.1 Bacteroidales bacterium
AGATTGCCTTACCGCTATAAACGCGGATGGTATTTTTTTAATTCGGTTTTTAGCTTCATGATATTGCCCTTACTCATCCGATCGAGATGGGACCAGAATTCGGGGCTGTGATTTTTATATACGGTGTGACATAACTCGTGCAGCAGCACATAGTCGATCAGGTGATCCGGTAATCTCATCAGGTGAATATTCAGGTTTATGTTATTTTTTGATGAACAACTTCCCCAAAGGGTCCTGACGTTTTTGATGTAAAGTTTGTTAAAGCTCAGGTTGTGTTGTGAAGCGAGCTCGGAAAGTCTTTGGGGAAGATAGGTTTTTGCTTCCTTCCGCAGGGCTGTTATGACCCCCTCACGGATTACTGCCTGCAGCAGAGGGTCGTTCCGGTCGGTTTGGGAAGGGAAACGGACGATGATATCCGAATCTTCTATCTGATATGATGCATCCGCTCTTTCTTCAGGACTGAGAATTACCTTGTGCCATTTGGTCCTGTAATTATTAAAGTCTACATTGTTCTGCTTTTCCTGAAGAATGTTTATTTTACTTTTAATGATCGATTTTTTGGAAAGAATATAGTCACGGCCGGCTTTATAACTGACGTGTTTGGGAAGACTGACCTTTATCTTCCCTTTGGGATCATACCTTACCGTAATTCTTTTGGAGTGTTTTCTCTTGGTGATGTGCACCCTCCCCAACTCCGGAATGATTTCTTCTTTCATGTTTTTATGGTATTTTATCCAAATTTATTAAATCATTTTTACCCGAATTCAATAATACGAGGAAAAAGTTTATTATTTTTGATTGGGTTGTAAATATTTCATATAGGTAGTGTTTGTCCATAAAGTCAAGGAGATTTGAAAGAGTCTCGTCTAGAATATTCGCTGGTAAGGCTTGCGAGTTTTGAATGACAATGTAGAGACGTACGGCCGTACGTCTCTACCAAATATAATCGACTGTCATTCAAAACGAGTGTAACGCAGCCAGCGGATATTATAGACAGACTCTAGGTAGATAAAGTTATTGCTTTGAGCATTGTTTTGCGAAGGTTAAATTGAAATTGTATGGCATTGATTCTACATATTGAAACCACTACGCATGTTTGTTCTGTTGCTCTTACCAGGGATGGACAATTGGTCAGTGAACGGGAAAATAAACAGGGTCGTTCCCATGCTTCTCTGCTTTCATACTTTATCGGGAAGATTCTTTCCGAGACCCGGCTTGCCCCCGGCTCGCTTGATGCCATTAGTATAAGTGAGGGGCCGGGTTCATATACCGGCTTAAGAATAGGGGTATCTACTGCTAAGGGTCTGTGCTACGGGGCCGATATTCCCCTTCTTGCGGTAAACACACTCCGAAGCCTGACTCAGGGCTTATTCGCCAGGTTAAAAGGGGAAGGAAGGCAGCCTGGTGAAAATTCGATATATGTTCCCATGCTGGAGGCAAGAAGAATGGAGGTGTATTCTGCCATTATTGACAGCAACAACCAGTTTTTCCGGGGTGTTAAAGCAGAGGTGATTAATGAAAATTCATTTGGTCGGTGGCTGGAAAAGTATATCGTTTATTTCTTTGGAAATGGATCCGAAAAATGCCGTGAGATCATCCGGCATCCCAATGCCCGGTTTATTGAAGGAGTTGACCTTTCGGCAAAGCACATGGCATCGTTGGCAGAGGAAAAATATAGCAACCGTGAGTTTGAAGATCTGGCTTATTTTGAGCCTTTTTATCTAAAAGATTTTATAGCAACCATTCCCCGAAAAAATATTTTGGGATGAAGGCCTGGCCCGATACCTGAGATTTTCTGGTCATTAGATGTATTAATGGGTAAAATAGATAGATTATTCCAACTTATTGCTTTAATTTTGTATTTAAAAACAGGGAAAATATATGGCAAGTACAGCAGACTTTAGAAATGGAATGGTTATCAAGTATAATAATGATTTTTATACGATTGTGGAATTTCAGCATGTAAAACCAGGGAAAGGAGCTGCTTTTGTGAGAACCAAGCTCAAGAGCGTCACTACAGGCAAGGTGCTTGAGAATACCTTTTCTGCCGGGGCGAAAGTGGAGACCGCAAGAATTGAGCGCCGGCCTTACCAGTTTCTATACAATGATGAGCTGGGATACCATTTTATGCATACAGAAACATTTGAACAAATCACGCTTCCTGAAGATCATATAAATAATCCCCGTTTACTTAAGGAGAATCAGCAGGTGGAAATTTTGTTTCATGATGAATCAGAAACTCCGATCCGGTGCGAATTGCCACAATTTGTAGAGATGGAGGTCGATTATACCGAACCTGGAGTAAAAGGAGATACTACCTCCACAACGGCCCTTAAACCGGCAACTTTGGAAACCGGTGCCGAGATTAAAGTGCCGCTTTTTATCAATACGGGTGAGAAAATAAAGGTGGATACACGCGATTCATCTTATGTGGAAAGGATAAAAAAATAAAACAGGTTACCATATAGTTAAAGCATCTCAATTCAATTTTTATGAAAACCAGCCAGTCTAAAATTAAACGATTACAATTATTTTCATTCAAATTGAATTCTTTGCTTTCGATCACCAAAGCCATCAATGCCAATCTTGATACCGATAGCTTGTTGGCTCGTTATGAAAAAATTCTCCGTGAAGAGCTGAATATCGGAAGGGTACTCATTTATAAGTATAATTTTGATCATCAGATATGGGAGGTCATTCTTCAATCCGGATGCGGTGAGGAAGTAGAAGAAATCGATATGGAAGAAGACATCAAAGGTACTGAAGAGATTACTTTTGTCACCTCCTCTCCGAACCCCAATCTTCGGACTTTTGACAACATCATTCCCGTATTTAATAATAATGAACCCATAGCCTATGTGTTAATCGGTGATATTGATGAGGAGTCAAAAGGTGTAAGCCCCACCATCAAACATCTGCATTTTATCCAAACCCTTTCAAATATTATAATGGTTGCAATAGAGAATATAAGATTATACAATGAGAGCCTCAGGCAGGAAGCCTTAAAAAAGGAACTTGAACTGGCTTCCCGGATGCAGTCGATGTTGATACCCGACAAGAGTATGCTTCCCAATAACGAACATATCTTCATGGCGACTTACTATAAGCCACATTATGAAGTGGGAGGCGATTATTATGACTATATCCACCTGAGCGAAAACGAAGAAGTTTTTTGTATCGCAGATGTGTCAGGAAAAGGAATATCTGCGGCTTTGCTGATGTCAAATTTCCAGGCCAATTTAAGAGCACTGTTCTCTACCAATACAAAGCTTGAGGAACTTATTCCCAAACTGAATGAGCGGGTGATGGGCAGTGCGAAGGGAGAAAAGTTTATAACGCTTTTCCTGGCCAAATACGATTATCAGACAAGAATGCTGGAATACATAACAGCGGCGCATAACCCACCGATATTATATAAAACTGAGAGCGATGAATTGCAATTCCTTGAGGATGGTTGTATCGGCATGGGAATGCTCGATCAGATACCCTTTATAAACAAAGGAGAGATAAAGATAACTGAACCTACAAAATTGCTTTGTTATACTGATGGATTGGTTGAACTGATGAGCAGCAATAAGGTGCAGTATAATACAGACCAGATCAAGTCGCGTGTGGTCAATGGGGAAAGGATCGATTACAACATTCAGAAAATCATTGAAGATCAATACATTGATGAAGGAAGTACTGCCATTTTCGACGACATTTCTATTATTGGTGTTGAGTTTTATCCCTAATTTGGACAAGCCAAAACCAAATAGGATGCTTTCAAGGAATTTAATGTGTTTACGTTTTGGCTTGTCCAAATTAGCAAGCAAAATTTATGAGACATAATTATATGAAGGTCATGATCTTTTGCAATTATTTTTATCTTTGAAAATTGCCTCATAAATTTTGCCAAAAAAAGCAAGAATTTGACCGGTAAGGTAAAAGCATTTGCCGTTAAGGAAACGGATTTAGAAATACCAGGCAAAAAAACGCGGAGCTTTGGGCCCCGCGTTAATAAACAAACAACCATCCGTAATATGGAACGCAAAAAATTTAAATGTCTTCAATTTTTGATGCCACAATAAAATCATTTTCCGATAAACCCCCGATGGCATGGGTCGCCAGGTCAATGGTCACCTTGCCATAGTAAACATGCAGATCGGGATGATGTTGTTCTTCTTCTGCTATTTCCCCTACTTTGTTTGCAAAGTCAAGCGCTTCCCTGAAATTTTTAAATTTATATGTTTGCCGGATTTGGGTATTGTCAATTACTTCCCATTTGGTATCCAGTTTTTTCAGGTAATTTTTAATATCCTGTGATTTTAAGGGCAGTGTGCCTCCTTCACAGGGTTTGCATTTCTTTTCTTTAAGTTCCATCTCTATTCGCTTTTATGCATTCTACAAAATAAAACTGCTAACAGGCTTTTACATGTTAACAATGGAATAAGGATAAAGTTTAATAAGGTTGTCAGAAAAACCGGTTTTTTTATTCTTATATTTGGCAACTTTTTAGCCCGAATAATTCAAGAATTATTCCTGTCTCCGACAGCGACTAAGATTCACTAAAATTTTTTTCAAAATTTAAGTTCACCTAAGTCGGGGTTAACCTGCATTTTATTCATATTTGTAAAAATTTATGAATAATGCAGGTTAAGAGGGCACCCTCTTTTTATTTATTGTTTTTTTAATCCGGATTTATTAATTTACCAAACCATATGAAGATAAAAGTACTTGAGAACGTATGGATTCCCATGCAGGACGGAACCCATTTGGCTGCCAAAATTTGGATGCCTGAAGATGCAGAGAACCAACCTGTACCTGCAATATTGGAATACATTCCTTACCGTAAGAGAGATTTTAAAGCATTTAGAGACAATGAGATTCATGGTCATTTTGCAGAGCAGGGTTATGCCGGTGTTCGTGTAGACCTGCGTGGAAGTGGTGATTCTGAAGGTATTTTGAGAGATGAATATTTACAGCAGGAACTTGATGATGGTATAGAAGTGATCAAATGGCTTGCCGGTCAGGCATGGTGTACCGGTGATGTTGGAATGATTGGCATTTCCTGGGGCGGTTTTAATGGTCTGCAGATTGCTGCATTGCAACCTCCTGAGCTGAAGGCAGTGATAACCGTAGCATCGTCCGATGACCGCTATGCTGATGATGTGCATTATATGGGCGGTGCGTTACTTACCGACAATCTTTCCTGGGCTTCTACTATGTTTGCTTATAATTCCTGCCCTCCCGATCCGCAGATCGCCGGAGAAAAGTGGAAGGAGATGTGGATCGACCGGCTTGAAGGCAGTGGTTTATGGTTGAAGAAATGGCTGGAACATCAGCGGCGGGACGGATATTGGAAACATGCGTCCGTATGCGAAGATTATTCTGCCGTTCAGTGCCCTGTCTTTGCTGTAAGCGGATGGGCCGACGGCTATACCAATGCCGTATTCCGGTTGATGGAAAATTTAAATGTTCCCAGGAAAGGTCTGATAGGTCCATGGGGACATAAATATCCGCATATGGGAGGCCCGGGACCGATCATCGACTTCCTGAATGAATGCGTGCGATGGTGGGATCAATGGCTCAAGGGTATTGATACTGGTGTAGAGCATGAACCCATGATCCGTGCATGGATGAAGGACACTGTATCTCCTATTTCAGCAAAAAGGCCCGGAAGATGGGTGGGTGAGAAACACTGGCCTTCCCCTGAGATAGAAGAAAGGAATTTGAATATTCTTTCCGGCGAGCTTGATTTTGATATGTCGCAGCAAACCGATACGGTGCTCAGCATTCAAAGTCCTTTGAGTGTTGGGTTATTTGCCGGTAAATGGTGCTCTTATGCTGAAACTACGGATCTTCCCAGCGACCAGCGGGAGGAGGATGGAGGATCCTTGATTTTTGATACCCCGCCGCTTGAAGATGACCTTGAAATTCTGGGTTCACCCAGTGTGGAGCTGGAGCTTTCCTCCAACAAACCCATTGCAACGGTGGCGGTGCGTATATCCGATGTGGCACCCAATGGAAGAGCTACAAGGGTTACGTATGGCTTGCTGAATCTTACACACCGAAACAGCCATGAACACCCTGAAGAACTGGAAGAGCACAAAAAGTATAAGATACAAGTGGATATGAATTATGTAGCACAAAAGTTTCCTGCAGGAAATCAGCTACGTTTGTCCATTTCATCATCATACTGGCCTTTGGCCTGGCCACCACCCGAACCCGCTCGTCTAAAGATCTACCTGGAAAACAGCGCCCTTCAATTGCCTGTCCGCAAGCCCAAAGAAAGTGACGACCACCTCCGGGATCTTGGAAGACCAGGAGAAGGAAGGAAATTGGCGACAACCCTCCTTGTACCCGCACATCGGGAGTGGGAGGTGAAACACAACCTGGCTACGAATGAAGTCAGACTGCATGTGGCCAACAACGATCCTCAATACCGCCTGGACGATATCAACTGGGCGATAAAGAAAGACGTCACCGAGATGTATTTTTACAAAAATAACAATTACGATACACTGAGAGGAGAGGTTACGAGCAGGCGGGGTTTCAGACGGGATGACTGGGAAGCTGTTACCATCACCCGTACCATTCTGACTTCAACCCGGACCCATTTTCGGATTCGCGCTACTTTGGATGCCTATGAGGATGATACAAGAGTTTTCAGCAAAACCTGGGACGAAAGTATACCCAGAGACATGATGTAACGTTTGTTAACCTGCATTATTCAAAAACGAATCCCGCTGGTAAGCGGGAAAGTTTTTGAATGCGGGAAGATTTGCGGGATGAATGCAGGTAACCCCGCATCAGAAAAACCGGCTTTTTGCGAAATTTATTGAAGCAAAAAGTCAGGTTTTTCAATAGCGTCAGAATTATTCAAAAATAATTCGGGTTAAATTTGCCTGAATAATGAATCAATAGATATGAAAAGAATCGGCTTAACCATTTTTTTATTTGTTTTTGCCTTAAATCTGAAGGCGACCCATAACCTCACCTATTTTGTTTATGTGGAATCACAGTTCTTACAGGGTTACTGGAAAGATGCAGGTGAAGTATATGAGAGTGGGGATAAGTTTTTATACCCTCATGTTTATACGGATCTGTTCGGAACGGTAAAAAAGGATTTTTATAATAAGCTTTTGGAACGCTTAAATGAACATCATGGCTTTTATACGGCTGTGAGCCTTGATTCCAATACCTTGAAAAGGGAAGGTTATAGGGAATTTTATGATACACTGAATTTTGCCGTTCAGCCGGAGCTTACTGATGCCCAGATAAAAACTGTCAAGAACGAGCTTATTGCAACCGTACTAAGCGCGGGGGAATGTCAGGCTATACGCTTAAAGTTTTATAAAAATGGTGAACCTCAAAAGTCAGGCATATACGACTACAGCGATGTGGATTATCCTGTTTTTGATCTGGTTAGAATGAAAAAAGGAAGCCCACCTGTAACCAGGATTGTGGAAAAACAAATACGTGATACGATTTATCAAACCAGAATCGATACGGTAAAACAGGGAAAGGAGGAGGATACTTTGGAAGGAGTTCAGAAAGAATCTGGTAAAATGGAGAGGCGCTCCTGCTGGGACCGATATCTGTGGCTGGCGATTATTGTTGTGCTGGGGATACTGCTAATCCGAGAGAGAAGTGTAAAGTAAAAAAGTTAAAACACTGGAAGCTCTGTAAGAGCGAAAGGTGAATCATTAATTATGTAAAGGACAATTAACTATTTATCTAAGGATTTTAAGAGTTCTTCAAATTCCTTTCTGGTAATATCTCCTTTTTCTGATTTATCATAAATGGTAAGAAGATATACTTCTGATCGAGTAATTTTAACACAAGTTATTACTCTTGCTCCACCAGCTTTTCCTTTTTTCTTTGATTTTATGGGCAACCTAATTTTATAACAATCTTTTCCTAATGGTGTGCCTAACTTGGGATTTTCTTCGAGATTGTTAATCAGTGATTCTAGTTCAAACTTTAAAGAAGCATATTTCTTTATAAGCCTTTTGTATGCTTTTTTAAAATTTGATGTATAAAGAACATTAAAGTTCATCTAGCAGTTCTCTTGCCGGGTTGAGTTTAATTTTGCCTTCTTGATGCTGGTTAACTTCATGCAGGGCTTCTTTTAGTCCTTCCAGTATTTCAGCTTTAGAAGGATTTTTGCTCTCAGTTTCTTGTATTTCTTTTATATAGGATTTTAATTTTTCCCAGTCTTCTATTGGGATATATACCCCAGTCTTTTGTCCTTTACTATTCAATATGTATTGTAAGTTCATGATGAGTTAAGATTTAGTATTTTTAATATTATTGTCATTTTAACAAAGATACAAAATGATTGTATAATTATGAAATAATTTGCCTAAGATTGCATTGTTTATTTCACCTCATCGACAGATCTTTTTCCGTTACCGTAAAGTGATAGTGCTCCGCATCATATACAATGAACAGATAATTTTTTCTATACATATGATCTGTTTATTGCATGCGTTTATGTAATCAAACGGCTTCAAGCCAATGTAAGCGTGATAAAAACTGTTTCTGAAAAGAAATATACATACCGATTGTTACTTTGTTTAAAAATTCTTAACTTCCCTAGCTTTCATTAAACTGGAGAAGAGGTTATAAAATAAGGATTTGTCATTTTTTATCCGCTGATTTTAAACAAATTTTCTACAGATTTTGATGTTACATTTGCTCAAATATACATCTTGAAAAGGATGAAATTACTTATCGTTGAAGACAATCAGGAACTCGCTGGTGATATTGCCGGCTTTCTTCAGGAAAACGGTTTCATCACCGAAATTTCCGGTACCTATCATGATACGGAGGAAAAAATCGAGCTTTACAATTATGATCTGGTGATTCTTGATCTGGGTTTGCCCGACGGTGATGGTCTGGAACTGATCCCAAAAATTCAGGAACTACATCCGGAAACGGCCATCCTTATTCTTACAGCCAAAGACGGGCTGGATTATAAGGTTAAGGGACTGGACTGGGGAGCGGACGATTACCTGACCAAGCCTTTTCATAATGCTGAGTTGAATGCCAGGATACGCTCCATTCTCAGGCGGAGGTTTGCAGGAGGACATAATCTGATTACTTATAATGAGCTATCCATTGATTTGAATGCACGGGAAGTGACAGTTAACAATAGCCTGCTGAAGCTGACAAGAAAAGAATACGATCTCCTCCTGTTTTTTATATACAACAAAAACCGGTTGCTTACAAAGGAAAGCATAGCTGAACATTTATGGGGCGATCACATTGACCAGGCCGATAATTTTGACTTCATATACAACCACATCAAGAATCTGCGCCGTAAGATCAGCCAGGCCGGGGGCAGGGATTATATCCGGTCAATGTATGGAATGGGATATAAATTTGTAATGGAAGAAACATGAAAAGGAAGAAATTTAAATTACTTTCCAAGGCCTTATTTTTCTACCTGCTGGTTACGTTAATCTCTTTTATCATTAGTGCAAAGATTCTTCAGAACGAAGCAAATCAACACATGCACCGGATTCTGGAGAACCGTTTTCAGCATATGGAAGGATTTATAGAACATAAGTTGAAAGAAGATCCGGACAAATTCAGGGATTCTGATTTTGCCAACGTTCGTGAAGTAGCCTCTATCCCAGGAGATTTTCAACCCGTGTATACCGATACGGTAATGATGAACGAACAAACGCAGCGGGAGAATATTTACAGGAAAAAATCCACTTATATCACCGTGAATGGTACCCATTATAAACTGGAGATGACCAAGGAGGCAGATGAACTTTATCGTTTCAGGGACGATGTTTTCGAAATTGTGTTGCCTGTTTTTATTGTGTTGGTTCTGGCCATATTTCTGATCAATTATTTATTGTCGGGTTATCTGTTCGCTCCTTTCAGGCGCATCCTTAAGCAGATGGCATCTTACAGAATAGGAAAGTCCGGTTCTATCGATCATATAAAAACCTCCACCTATGAATTCGACCGGTTAAAGCATTTGTATGAAAATATGCGACAGCGTATTGAAAACGATTATTACCAACTGAAGGAATATACGGAGAACATGTCGCATGAGCTACAAACTCCGCTTAGCATCATACATAATAAAACCGAGTCCCTGCTTTCTGCCAACGACCTAAAGCCGGAACAGGCCAAAAAGCTAAAGGCCATTTATGAAGAAACACAGCAATTGTCAAGGATGGGGCGTGCGCTGAACCTGATTACCCAGATAGAAAACCAGGAATTCACGAATATCCAGACCATTCACACGACGCCAGTCATTCGTGGCCATGTGGATAAGATCAGGGAAATTGCAGAAATGAAACAGCTTCAAATAGAAACCAACCTGAACGAAGAGCATACGCTCACCATCGATGCAGGTTTACTGGATATACTGATAAGAAACCTGATCAAAAATGCCATGCGGTATTCCCATCCCTCCACAACCATATATATTGAAACCAATGAGAAACATTTCCGGGTGATCAATGAAGGTAATGAACCCGAATTCCCGGAAGAAGAGGTTTTCAAACGCTTCAGAAGAGGCAATCGGAATAATTCTCTGGGACTTGGACTCGCCATCGTGAAAAAA
>JAGXLC010000127.1 GCA_018334875.1 Bacteroidales bacterium
GAAAGATCATCCAAATCTCATTTCTATATAGTATGCAATAAAAAAAGGAGCTGCAACCTCATCTTGCAACTCCTTATCTTTGAAGCTCCCCAGGTCAGACTCGAACTGACGACCCCCTGATTAACAGTCAGGTGCTCTAACCAACTGAGCTACTGAGGAATTTATATTTGAAAGATCCGCTTCGTTTTAACAGAGAGCAAAAGTAATAGCTTTTTATGAATTATGCAATATCTTTTTTGAAATTTTTTTTGCGTTTCATTTATTATACGTTTGATGCGTTTTCTTATTATGGGCGGTTACCAAAAACCAAAAAAAGAACCGGCCCAAGTCATGGCCGGTTCTTTCTTAATAGAGGATACGGGTCTATTGGATGGAAAAGTCTGAAATGTCTAAAGTTCTGAAATGTCTATAGACTCAGGGGTATTGCTTTTGCTTTCTACCTTTACATCTTCCACAATACCAAGTACCTGGTCGAATTCGCCGTTTACCTGTTTGACAACAACCAGGTCGTAAGTGATGGGTGCCAGCCAATTTAACTGGTAATTGCCCTCCTCATCTGCCACGTCGCTGGTAACAGCATTGGGGAAACGGTTTTCCTCATCTGTTGGTTCGGCTGCTTCATCATCAATATCTCCCTCATCTACATTATCTTCGTAGGCATAAACGGCAATGTCGCTGGCATCATCCGGGATGCTGCTAATTCCGCCGGAGATGGTGCCTGCTTGATTGTCAGCAATGAGCCGGATGGTTGGACGAAGGATATACCTGTCTGTGGCACCTGCTTTCACAACAGCTTTCCGTGCATCCCAGTCGGCTGTGAGCTCTACAGTTCCGTTGGAGGGTACCTGGAAGGCACCAACTGCCTTGTAACCACTCTGCCCTCCGCTGGGAACGAACAACGGTTCTTTTTCACCGTTAATCATTAGGTAGCATCCTGGATTGGAAGGTCTACCATCACCCATATCAGGTATGTCCATCAAAAAGCGCAACTGATTGTACTGGCCTGCTTCCATCTCAAAGGTTCCGAGCATTTCCTTCACTCCGTCGGTTAGCTCAAGCAGATTGAATTCCTTCGGGCCTTCGTAGCCTTCGAATGTTTTCCATCCACTGTCCTGAGTATGATACTCCAGGCCGTTCACTTTGATCCACACGCCTTCAATGTTGTCATTATCCAGAGGCGCATCGGTAATAGAAAGCGCTACAGTTCCGGTTTCTCCGGTGTCTTCTTCGCATCCTGAAAATAATGCGAAAAGCACGATTAAAGCACTGAGAATTGAAATTTTTGTTTTCATAACATTTAAAATTTATGGTTTGTTAATAATTCTTTTAAGAAAGACGTGGATATAGATCAAAGGGTGGGAATGGAACTGGAAAATTTTTACCTTATGATTGCTATCACTTCTAAAAATCTTGTTTTGTTTAGTGTTTGTCCATAAAGTCAAATAGATTTGAAAGAGTCTTGGCTTTCTTTGAGACGATTTTAAAAGTTATTTGGTTAATATTCTTGAACCACAGAGTACATAGAGAACATTTATCTGTAATTGAATTGGCTTTTGGCTTAACTTACCATAGGCCTGCTCTTTCGCTGCCATCACCAACCCGTCCGACCGGTGCAGAACAAGAAAATTTTCCTGATGGTCAATATTTTTCGCCTCTATTTATGTTAGTCTTTATATCCGGGAACCGGTCAGACGGGGTGCCCTGGCAAAATACCGGCAACAGGGGGCTAAAATCAGCAGGGTCTGAAAGGGCATCTAAAAAGATTGATTCCTTAATTTTGAGAACGATACCTGTCAATAGGTTATGGGAAATTTCTTTGCAGCTAAAAAAGCTGCGGTAAGAATGATCCAGGAGAAATTGAGAATTGATAACAGAAAGGGTATGAAAAACAAAAAACCGGGACATCAATCGATGCCCCGGTTTTTTTGAGGATACGGGTTTATAGAGAGGAAAGCTCTTCAATATCTATCGGTTGATTTTCTGTCTCGCGACCTGCTACCTCTACATCTTCTAAAATGCCGAGGACTTCAATGAATTCACCATTGTCGGAGTGGACTACAATCAGATCATAGACCATTGGAGCCAGCCAGGAAAGCCTGTACCGATTTTCTTCACAAACTTTGCTGCTGGAGACGGCATTCGGGAACCGGTTTTCCTCATCAGCAGGCTCTGCTGCTTCTTCATCAGTGTATTCTCCATCTTCATAAGCATAGATCGTAATATCGCCTGCATCTTCCGGTATATTGGATACTGCACCTGCAATGGCTCCTGCCTCGTTATCGGTGATCAGCCGGATGGTTGGCTTAAGGATATACATTCCGCTTTTTCCGGCTTTCACGACAGATTTTCTTGCATCAAAATCGGCTGTAAGTTCCACCGTGCCATTGGAAGGCACTCTGAATGCACCGGTTGCTTTGTAACCGGTTTGTCCGCCACTGGGTACAAATAAATCCTGTGTAGTACCGTCTTCGTATTCAAGATAACATCCGGGAGTAGCCTGAGGTCCTCCTTGACTCCGGCCCTGACCCTGGCCTTGTCCCTGACCCCTCTCAGCAGCGTCCAGCATGAAGCGCAGTTGATTGTACTGACCGGCTTCCATTTCAAAATCGCCCAGCAATACGCTGATGCTGTCCTGCAGTTCCAACAGGTTGTGCGTCTGAGGCTCTTCAAATTCAATGGTTTCCCAGTCTTTTTGTTGTTTGTGATATTGTATTCCTGTAATGGTGATATATACGCCTGTGATACTTGCGTCATCAACCGGCGCGTCGGTTAAAGACAACTTAACCGTTCCGGATTGCCCAAGGTTTTCACCTTCTTCCTCGCAACCGGTGAAGGCTGCAAAAAGTGCAATCAATGCAATTAAAATAGAAGCTTTAATTTTCATGGTTTTATTTGTTTTTGGTTTTACTTGTTGAATTTCATTAGTAAGACGAACATAAAGGATAAAAGGTGGGAATGGGTATGTAAAAAAATTTCCGGAAAAGAAATATTGGAACCTTATTGATTTAAAGATCCGGCAGATTAATGCCAACATTAATATGAAACCAATACGTTAGCGTACCCTCCCTTACCTCCCTTGAAAAGGGAGGCGATCAGCCTGTGCCAGAGTCAAAGGTATTTGCTTTTTGGCCAGGTAAATGGTTATGCTATCACCCTCTAATGCTGGTTTTTTAGCAAAGTTTTGTTGAATTGAATAAAGACAATGAATTTTGTTTGCAGCTAAAGCTGCGGTAGGGATAAATCTGTTGTTTACTGGAAAATAATCCCTGTAACTATAGGTTGTATTTTAATGAGATATTGAGCTTTATTGATGAGCTGTAGGTTCTGTTAAGGTCGGCGGGAAGGTTGGGAACGCCTTCATAGATGTTGATGAATCCGGGATCCACGCGAAAGCCTGTAGTTATAATAAAATCCGGGGACAATCGGGTATCGAATTCATAACCCAGTATGACGCCAAAATCATAATTTTTATAGGCAGAGCGAAGGTTTTCGATGTTGCCGTCCAGTTTCTGCCGGGCATTTTTCAGATAACTGCCGTATAATCCGAGAACAGCATGATGGGAGAGGGGAAATGGAAAATTGTGCTGAAGTATTTGATACCTTCCCATAATATCCAGGGAGCTATAATCCAGATAAATCTGATTGTTGATCACCTGTCCGTCGAGGTATTCCCTGTAGTTTTGTCCGCTTTCATTTTGTATCATCCCTTCCAGTTGGACTGAAAGGCGGTCATTGAATTTGATCCCTCCTACTATCCCGAATGAACGGCCGTGGTTGGGGGAGGCAGTGCTGTAAGGTGACTTCCGGATGCTGTAAAGGGTCTTTTGGCTCAGCAGCCATGACTGTCCCATTTCGCCGGTCATTCCTACATAATACCTGGCTTTTTGATCCGTTTGTGGTTCTTCTTCTTTGGCAGCAGTTGGAAAATCCATACGGGATTGCGTCATGGTTCTGAGATCCGCATCGGAGGCAACCTGAAATCTTATGGTTTCCGGACTCTTTTTGTTCATTGTAGGCTGTTCGGATCGGGCGAGCAGTTCCCTTTCCTTTTCGGGTTTTTCTGCTGACGGTTCTTTTTCTGCTACAATCTTTTCAGCTTGTGCTTCTTCTGCTTGTCCGGTGGTTGGCTCAATGTCCCCGGCCATTTGCTCCTGTGGTCCGGCTGCCGAATCTGCTGCGGGAATTCCTCCTTCTTCCGGCCCAACCCGGCCACCATTGTCCTGCCCGGAAACATATTCCTGTTGGGTGTCTGAGAAAGGCAAATCTTTTTCAAACGGGGAGAATACCTGAAGTACCAGGAAAGCAAGCAGGGCTGCAGCAGCGGCATAGAAAATAAGTTTCCTTCGTTTCCCTGTGTTTTGATCCAGTTTTTCCGAGATGTGCTCCCAGCTATCCTCGATATCCAGATCGTCCTGTATGTTGTTCCATACCTCTTCCGGGGGCTCTTCCGCATTTTGGGTTATACCCTGGCCATACCACTGGTACAGGTTTTCGTCAAGCCGGTCTTCTATGTTTTCCCAAACTTGCTGCGGTGGTTCCTCGCTGTTGTCTTCTATGCTTTCTTTATACCAGTTGAAGAGATCCCGGTCCAATCCACGCTCAATTTCCTCCCAGACGCTTGCGGGAGGATGCTCGGGATTGTTCTCGATCATCCTTTTGTACCACTTGTAAAATTCTTTGTCTTTCATGGTTTTTTAATAAAGATCCCTCAACAAGGTTTTCAACAGGTTTCTTGCCCTTTTAAACTGCGATTTGGAAGTGCCTTCCGTGATTTCCAGTTTTTCCGCTATCTCTTTGTGCGAATAGCCTTCGACGGCATACAGGTTAAATACTGCCTTGGCCCCTTCGGGCAACTGCCCGATCATGTTAAAAATTCCATCGGCATTGATTTTATCCAGTATGGAATTGTCCAGCCTTTCTTCCTCCACTTTCCTGTTGTCGTCAATGAACTCATACAATTTTGATTTCTGGCGCAGATGATCCAGCGCAGTGTTGGTAATGATCCTCCTGATCCAGCCTTCCAGGGAACCTTGTTCCTTAAAGGAATCGATCTTTTTGAATACCTTTACGAATCCATCCTGAAGGATTTCCTGCGCCATGTTTCTGTCTTTTGCATAGCTCATGCAAATGCCATACATTTTTTTGGCATATTTCCTGTACAGCAGTTCCTGGTATCTCCTGTCATTATTCCGGCAACCCTGAACCAGTTCAGAGTCACTGTATAATTCCCGTTCCTCCATTGTAATGCTATTTGATCACAGCCTTGATTGACCTTTCCACCCTGTATTCAAGGCTAGAATGTATTCCTTCATTGTAATCTGGTGATATAATGATTTTTTGTTTATTACCCTGCCCCTGAATTTTTGCCCCATCAAGAATATCACCAATATCTTGGCTAAACAATTCAGCCAAATTAATCCTTATTTCCAAAGTATTCCAGTTATCTCCGTCAAATACGATTTGTTGGTCTCCTGCTTCATTTTTCAGTGTAAATGGGTTAAGTGGTGCTCCATCACTGTCTTGAAAAAAATTGAATTCTACCGGTATTTCTTCAGGTCCCTGATTACCGGGTCCGGGTCTGTTCATTTGTCTTTTCCATTTTCCCTTTAATTGCAAGCCCGGTAAACTATCCGGCCGGTTCGTGTGCAATGTGATTTTAATGGGCTTATAACTTCCCCGGGGAATATCAAAAGTGATCTCTTGGTTTAATGAATTGTCAGAAAGATCGGCTACAAGGTTATCAAATTCCCTGAAAAAATAATAATCGTCGTTATTTTCCCTTTTGCCGTCAAATTCTAAACCGGTAATTTGAAAGCTGCCTTCACTGAATTCCATAGATGGAGTGACTCCCTGTACCGGTATGTTATCAAAAGGTTTGGTGTTAACCATTTTTATTTTCAAATCAACAGTGGTAGGCTCCAGGAATTCATCTTCCGTGCAGGAATGAAATCCAGTGGCCAAAACCATTAATAATCCGATTAATATAATACGTTTCATATACGTAAAGTTACCTGCCTTTGTTACAAAGACGAGTCAAACATTCAAAAAGTTGTAAAGCAGTATGATTTTTTACTAACCCGAATTATTCTTGAATAATTCTGACGCTATTGAAAAACCTGGCTTTTTGCTTCAATAAATTTCGCAAAAAAGCCGGTTTTTCTAATGCAGGCTAAAACAATCCGTGTATTTCGGCATCGATTTTATCGATCACTTTTCTCAGATCTTCTTTATTTTCGGAAAAGTTGAGGTCATCCACATTAATGGTCAGTAATTTGCCGAGGTTGTAGCTCTCTATCCATGCGTCGTATCTTTCGTTAAGCTTCTTAAGGTAATCCAGCCGGATGTTGTTTTCGTATTCCCTCCCCCTTTTCTGGATCTGATTGACCAGGGTAGGTACTGAAGCCTTCAGATAAAGTACCAGGTCGGGTGGTTCGATCAGGGAGGTTATCAGGTTGAAAAGAGAGAAATAGGTTTCAAAGTCACGGGTCGACATCAGTCCCATGGAATGAAGATTGGGTGCAAAAATATGGGCATCTTCGTATATGGTTCTGTCCTGGATGACCGTCTTGTCTGAATTCTTTATTTTTAAAATGTGATTGAACCGGGTGTTCAGGAAATAGATCTGCAGATTGAATGACCAGCGTTGCATGTCTTCATAAAAATCATTCAGATAGGGGTTTTCGTCTACTTTTTCGTAATGTGCTTCCCAACCGTAATGTTTAGCCAGCAAACCTGCCAGCGTGGTTTTACCCGATCCGATATTTCCTGCTATTGCTATATGCATCATTGAAAGTGTGTTTTAAGAATTATTTTTTGATTCCATCACCGAATCGGGCTGATCTTCGAAAAGAGAAGGATAATCTTCATCAAACTTTTTAAGAATGGTATAGATGATGGTTTCCCTCATGAACTTTGACTGGTTTTTTATCTTGTATTTCCTGCAATAATGATTGATGGCATTGAGCTCTTTACTGTTGAACAATATGGATTTTTGGTGGATGCGTTTCAGCTTTTCGTCCTTTTGTTTCTTTTTCTTTTTCTTTTTCACGGATTCAGCGTTTTAAGGGTTTATCTGTTGTAGATATATAGCGTTTGTTTTTTGAGCAGATACAGATATTGTTTGCCGATTTTCGCATCATCCCAGTAATCGCTGCTTTTTGGAAGCGTTACCTCCTCGCTTTCACCTTTTTTCCAGTGCAGTCTGTTCAACGAGCCGTCGTAAAAATAATAAATATTTCCGTTGAGAATTTGAATGTTATCCACATTTTTTAAAGCATACCGGCGGATCAGATTTCCAAAACGGTCAAAAACCAGGGTGCAGCAGTCTGGCAGATGACAATACAATTGCCTGTTTTTTTCAATGAGCTGCGGTGCCGGATTCTGGGATTCATCCAATTCATTTATCACCGAAGTTTCTTGTATTAATTCCAGATTCGGGGAATAAAGCTGAATCTGGTTGATGGTACTGTTCAGCAGCCAGAAACCTCCATTGTGTGATATGCAAGATGAGCCGGTGTTTGTCAGCCCCATTTCATCCAGGTTAACTGCCGAACGAATGGGTGAAAGGGTTTTATCAAGAAATACGATGTGGTTGAAAGCCTTATGATAAACGAGTATTTTTAAAGGATTGGATACATCAAAGGAATGGACCGGCCCGAGAAAGTTGTCGGAATATTCATATTGTTCACCCGTCTCCGGCTGATATTTGATCAGGGTTTGGTCATGAGTCCAATATACATTGCCCATGAGATCCACAGAAAACTTTTCCCCCTCCAGCTTAAGGGATTCGACAGGCTGACCTGAGATGCTTTGACACATCACAGAAATGGATATAAACATTATACCATGTATAAACGCCTTAATCATAATTCTTCAAAAAAAACCGCATGCAATTACCTTCAAAACAAAAACACGTGTAACATGCGGGTTCCATGGTAATACAAGCAAAGTTTGTAAATTTGATATATAAATCGATTTGAAATTTAGTTTTTTAATAAACTGTTAGACTGATGAATATTAAACTTAGTCAAAACAGAACCGAAGATTTTCATGAGTGCTCTTTGCATATTGGTTCGTTTTGAAATTTCTTCGTTTGGTCATTTGACATTGTTTAGAATTTCGAAATTAGAAATTACCTGCCTGCCCACTAGGCAGGGATATTAGATTTTCATTTTCTGCCAAAAAATGCAAGCAAATAAAAAGTAAGCGCCTAAAATATGAAATTAATAACTTTAGCCTGGGTGTTTGGTTCATTGAAAAATTGAATATTGGAGTTCCCCGCCTGCCGGTCGGGGCAGGTATTTGTAATTTGTAATTTGTTGTTTGAAGCTTATTATACATCTATACTGTTTCCCGCACCCGGTTATCATGCTCCCATTTGCTTATTCAGCTCCAGCAGGTCATCTATATATTTTCGATCATTGGATAATCTGGGAACTTTATTCTGTCCTCCCAGTTTGCCTCTTTTTTTCATCCATTGATAGAAGAGTCCTGGTTTGGCCTTATGAACAATTGGGGCCTCCAGTGTGATGTCTTTATATCTTTTGGCTTCGTAGTCCGAATTGAGGTTTTGCAGGGTCTTATCCAGCGAATTTTTGAATTTTTCCAGATCGCCCGGTTCCTGATCGAATTCTATCATCCATTCATGTTTGCCCTTGGACTCGGTTCCCATATAAACAGGTGCTCCCGTATATTCCCTGATTATCGCTCCTGTTTCGTTGCAGGCAGATTTAAGGGCATTTTCGGCATTGTCAATGATAACTTCCTCTCCGAAAGCATTGATGAAATGTTTGGTTCTTCCCGTTATTTTGATTTTGTGCGGATACAGGCTGGTAAACTGAATGGTGTCGCCTATCATATACCTCCACAGGCCACCGTTGGTAGATATAACGAGGGCATAATTTTTACCCGTTTCTACTTCATCCAGGGTAAGGGCCTCAGGGTGCTCTTTATCCAGCTCATCCATAGGAATAAATTCGTAAAATACACCATAATCAAGCATTAAGAGCATGTCTTTTTGTGTCGGGGAATCCTGGATGGCAAAAAATCCTTCCGATGCATTGTAAACTTCCATATACTGCACATTGTCCGAAGGGATCAGCTTTCTGAAATGCTCCTGGTAAGGGCCAAAGCTCACTCCCCCGTGGACAAACAACTCCAGGTCCGGCCACACTTCCAGTATATTGTCTTTCCCGGTTTTTTTCAGTATGTGCTTGAGTAAAACAAGCATCCATGAGGGTACGCCGTTGATATTGGTAATGTTCTCCCTGATGGTCGTTTCAGTGATCTTTTCCAGCTTTTCTTCCCATTCGGCCATCAGGGCAATATCCTGGCGCGGGGTTTTGACAAGGTGGGTCCAGAACGGTGCGTTGCCAATCAAAATGGCAGAGAGATCGCCATAAAAGCTCTTGTTGTTGATCTTGTTGATCTGCTGGCTTCCTCCAAGTGTCAGTCCCTTGCCTGAATAAAGCCGGCTTTCGGGATGATTGGAAAAATAAATAGCCAGAGTGTCCTTTCCGCCCCTAAAATGGCAGTTTTCCAGAGATTCTTTGCTTACGGGAATGAATTTGCTTTTATCACTGGTAGTACCGGAGGATTTGGCAAACCACCTGATGAATCCTGGCCACAGGACATCCTTTTCTCCTTCCAGTAACCGGTCAATATATGGCCTCATATCTTCATACCGGCTCACCGGCACCCGCTTTTGAAAATCCCGGATGCTCTCAACAGACCGATAATCGTATTTCTTTCCCCATTCTGTATCTTCGGCCTTGTTTATCAGCTTGAACAGTTGTTCTTGTTGCAAATCCACAGGATGTTTTTTGAACAGTTCAATTTGATACATCCTTTTAACGTTGAGCCAGTTAACTAGTGAATTGACAATTTGCATGGTTCTTTTTTATTTACTGAGTAGCCAAATATATGGATAAAAATTTGAACGGTGAATGTTTGGATTAAAATATATCCACAATACCCGGCTGTTTATTTCAACGGTTTTACCGGTATGGTGTATTATTTAATAAGCGGATTTATTAGTGATCTTTTCAGTTCATACTTTTCTTTTATGGCGTTTACGTTGATCCCTTCTTTCAGATAATCGGCCAAAGCATATTGAAAAGGGGTATTCACGGAATTGATCTGAAATGTATGGGTTCTTCTGATCTCTCCGGTATATTTTTCAGGGGCGATACAATATCCGATTTTCCATCCGGGGATGTTAAACAACTTTCCAAAGGAGGAAACTACGATACTTCTTCTGGAGTCTTGAAGTTTATTTCCAAACATTCCCGTGTTGTTTTAATAAAAATGCGCGTAAAGGTACAAATTATTCATTCCTGAAAAATCTCTTTAAACGGATGCCTTCAAATTTTCATCAATAATTTTAAGTGCTTTATCAAAAGGCATTCTGCATTTGGAAAAATGTCTAACGAAAGGTTTCTTTTAATATTTCGAATGATTTGATATGTCCCATGCCCGGATTATGCAGATAGTAAAAGTCCAGT
>JAGXLC010000128.1 GCA_018334875.1 Bacteroidales bacterium
AAGAAGTTTTATCAAAACAGCAGCCATAGGGAGCACTGCAGCATTTGTGCTGCCCGGAAAATTAATGGGCCGGACTTCAAATAACGATCATAAAATTCCTTTGGGAGGACCCATATTTAAGGATTATCAATCACCGGAAGAATGGATCGGTTATCTGCAGCAGGAAGGCTATGGAGCGGCCTATTGTCCGATTCAGGCAGATGCGCCGAAGGAAAAGATCAATGCCTATGCAAAGGCAGCCGGGGATGCAGGCATCATCATCTCCGAGGTGGGCGCCTGGAGCAATCCCATCAGCCCCAATGAAGAAGAGCGGAAGGATGCCATTGATAAATGCATCAGAAACCTGCAGCTTGCCGACGAGATAGAAGCCCGATGTTGCGTGAACATCAGCGGATCAAGGAATAAAGAGCACTGGGCAGGCCCTCACAAAGATAACCTGACCGATGAGACATTCGACCTGGTGGTAGAGACCACGCGTAAGATCATCGATGCGGTAAAACCCACCCGCACCTACTTCGCGCTCGAAGCCATGCCCTGGGCATTCCCTTATTCTCCTGATTCTTATCTCCGCCTGATCAAGGCAATCGAAAGGAAAAGGTTTGCTGTTCACCTCGATCCGATGAACATGATCACCAGCCCGAAGATCTATTTCAACAATGGAGCCCTCATCCGGGAATCCTTCAGAAAACTGGGAAAGTGGATCAGAAGTTGCCATGCCAAGGATATCGTGCTGAGAGAAGATACCTACACCCCTCAACTGGAAGAGGTGCGCCCCGGACAGGGAGAAATGAATTACAAGGTATTCCTGAAGGAGCTGAGCAAGCTGAATGGCGTACCCCTCATGATGGAGCATCTGGACACTGCAGAGGAATACAGGAGGGCGGCCGAATACATCCGTAAAGTAGCGGGAGCAAATGGGATTGAGCTATCGGGAAGTTAATGTTTATTGAACAGTAATAAATAATTCCGAAATCCTCACACATCCATGCATGGTACTTTCGGAGGTTCCGAAATAGTCTCTCAGATTGCATGAACTTCGTGAAAAGGCTGAAAGTGCTCTGAAAAACCTGTTTGACCGTGTAAATGCATTCATCACCATCGATGGATACGAAAAATATAAGCCCTTGGTGAAGGAGCTCAATGCCCTGATCGATAGCTATGAAACCAGCATTGAAAGAAGGCTGAGCAAGGGTAGAAAGGAACAGGATGAGGAAAACGAACTGGACCAGGACTTTGAGGAAGCTGTGGAATAATGGTCAGGAATAGGCCTGAATAGAAAGTTCAAAAATATTTTGACCATATACATGCCCGCAGGCAGGCGGGAGGCATATAAGGTCATTTAAATAATCATGCAAATTAAACCCTCCTTGTTTCTCCGTGATTTTCCTCTGTGGTTCATATCTATTCTAATCACATAGACATGATTTACAAGATGGGTGTTCTAATTCTTATTCGGTCCGGAGCCTTTCTCAAAGAGCAAATATTAACCTGTGTAAATCAAAACCTTATTTTCCTTATCTTAAAGCTTAGTAGCCAGCTAAAATAACATTTGCATTATTTTTTACGTTACAAAAAAGTAAATTAAGTTCTTTTAATAAATTAGCAGAAAAATAATTAATGAATGCCGGAAATCTCCAGATTCTATGGGATAGTTATTTATATGTTCTATAATGAGCACAATCCACCGCATTTTCATGTGAAATATCAGGACTATGAAGCCGTTATAGATATTCAGGATGAAATAGTGCATGGTACTTTACCCAGAAGGGCATTAAGATTAATATACGAATGGATGGATCTTCATAAGGATGAATTGTTAATGAACTGGAAACTGATGGAAAAAAGAAAACCCTTAAATAATATTGAACCTTTAAAATAATAGTAGCATGGAGTTGATTAAAGTGTTAGATGCCAATTATATAGAGGAATATAAAATCGAGTTTTTGTTTAACGACGGTAAAAAGAAAGTTGTGGATCTTAAAGATGAATTGTGGGGAGAAATTTTTGAACCCTTGAAGGATATGACCTATTTTAAAAATTTTAAACTGAATGATTTTACCATAGAATGGGAAAACGGAGCGGATTTTTCCCCTGAGTTTCTCTATTATTGGAATGAGAAAAAGCAAAATTTACCCGCCGGTCATCCCAACAGGATGGATAAATGAAACTGCCTTGAATATATTCATCTCTTATACCGGGATGAAGAAGTATCTTTATCAATAGCTGCAGAAATTACAGGTTTAAATACAACTGGAATGGTTCCCCCCAATTTAAAACCTTATTTTCCCTATCTTAAAGCTTAGTAGCCATAAGATACCCCCAGCCCCCTCAACCTTATTACCTTATTTTCTTTCCCCTAACGGCAATAAGGTAATAAGGTAATTGAATGTGGGGGAATTCCAGGGCCTGGATACCGCAAAGGAATAAAGCCTACGGCCTCCTGGTTTAGTATATCTCCTCAAGCTTATCAAAATCAAAATTGTAATACACCAAATCCCCAATATCATTAGGATAAGTAATAATCCGGTTGTTTTCCTTGTCCAGGGCAAAGGTACTGGTAGGATGGTCCAGCTTGATCCTCATAACAGGCGAACCTTCCCAGGTATAGATAAACAAATTTTTTGGAGCAGTATGTTTGATTTCTTCATCCTCCATATAAGAGTTGTTTCTGCCATTATAAAGGCAGTATATGTATCTATTATCGGATCGTATGGTATTAAAGGTTGATTTGAAATTGATTTTGGCTTCCTTTTCAAAGCTCATTTTTTTTGGCGTCTCTTCCCGGATCATATCCGGACCTTGTCTTTTGAACAGGATGTTGCCTTCAAAATCGGTGCAAACAATAAAATCGGCATGATTATAAGCGAAAATGATTTTCTGTTTTTGAGATGCAATGTGGTAATGATACCATGTTCTGGATATGATTTCCATGGGATCGTAATCCGGATAGATATTGGTTTTATTGGGGATTGAATCCACAATTTTGCCCTGGGCATTAAATACCATAAGGAAATTTTCCCTAAGATCCGTAGGATAGGTAAATAAATCATTTTTGAAAGGTGCCGAACCTTTGATAAAGGATGGTCGGGCAGGAATTTTAAAAAAGTGAGTGGGTTTGTAACCGGGATGATTTAAAATGCTATCAACTTTAAACTCCCATATTTTCCTGCCGGTTAAATCATTATACCAAATGATCTTATTTTTATGATCCCAGGAAGCGCCCCAGGGTTGTTGAATCTCTCCGGGCCCCTTTCCCACAACACCGGCGGAAGCAATATGTTCAAATGTATTTTTATCATAGATCTGGATTTTTTTCTCTGCTCTTCTGGTGGACAATATCAACAATGAATCGTAAATTTTTATACCACCGACATACTTATAAAAAGCCCCGGCTCCTGTTTTTTTGCTTATTAATTTCCTGGTTTCAGGAAATTCGATAAAAGTTTCTTTTTCCATTTGCTTTTGGTGGCAGCCAAAAGAGAAGATCAGGAATATAAAAATCGTAAGGATTGCTGTTGTTCGTTTCATGTCTGTATATTTTATATGCCTTTAAATTCTTAACTTACGAGCTTCCACGGCTCAATGAACATTCAAAATCTTCAAAAAACCAGTTTACTATTGGTTAACCAATACTTTTATTTTTACAACAAGACTCTATGAAAAAATAACATGAAAAATTTGTGTCTGTCAATAGTCATTTTCTCTTAGAAAACTATTCATTTTTTTAGGTTTTTTTATTTGTTTTTGAAATAATTGGGCAAAAGTTCCCTGAAATATTGCTGTCGAAGTTTTGGAAATACCTCGGGCAAATATAACATGTCGACATTCATTTGATCATCAGCAACAAAAATAATGGATTCTTTGGATAATTCTTCAGGGAAAAAGAATGTATCCACATAAACAGTAGGATAATCAAATTCCGGGATTTTAAAAGGTTGATTTTTATTTCCAATATTTGTGGTAACCAAAACCTTACCTGTATCAATCATCCCCTTTTCTTCCAAGATAGATAAATCCTGTAACATTTTGAAAATACATGTTCTACACACACCTTCTTGCATATAACAGATTATTTTTTCTCCTGTCTCAAGATGTTTAATCACTGATTTGTTTGACAACAAATCATTAATCTCTGAACTTTTAAAATTAATTCGATATAATGAAGCAATTCCTTGCTCATAACGTTGAATCAATCTATCTTTACTCTGAGTCTCCTTCTGTAGAGTAAAAATTTCTTTTTTATAGTCTCTAATTTTTATAGTAAAATAAATATTTGCAAGCATTAATATCCCAGTCATTAAAAATAATGCATATTTAAGTTTCATGGCTTCAAGTGCTATGGATTGATCATTTTCTTTAAATCATATCGATAAATTTTATCAATGGAATTCATATTTGTACAGTATAGGTAACGATCATCCGAGGAGGGAGCAAAGGCTAAAGTACCTTTCTTTAATTTCATCCGGGCAACGGGTTGGCCATTCCATTTAAATATGTGTACTTCTTGTTGGCCAATGGGCATTGATTCAAATCGTCGTTCACTTACTTTTTTACCTTTTCGGGGTCTGTACAAAACATATATATGTTGATTTGTAACTCTAATATAGTCATAATATTGAACTCCATATAATAAATTTCCATTTCTCGTTCCTAAATCTTTAAATTCAATTTGCTCGGGTAATCCTGTAATATAACTTACATGCAAAATGTTTCCTTTTTTATCTACTATTCTTAGCAAAGGAAAAAAACGATAAACTAATGCAAACATACTCCTATCAGGTTTTACATCATACCTAAAAGTATATACTGCTCTTCTATCAATTTCCGGAACCTTTAACCCAAAATCGGGATAATCAACAAAAGAACCGACTTCGTATGTGTCAATATTCAAAGTATCTATGGATTGTTGAGCGATCCTGCTTGCATTTACACCACAAATATATTCTTTGTCTAATCTAAAGATTTGGTTAAAAGGCAGTAGATTACTTGGTTTAGAAAATGATTCTTTAATGGTGAAATTATTATGAATGGATCCTTCTGGCAATTTTAAATAATAGATTTTTTTAAGGTCATCCACTTGAACTTGATTACGATAAAAACGAACCCCATTAGGGGTAGCCATTAAAAATTCGTGTGGCCCCTTGCCCTCTCTTCCAAACCATCCTAAGTATTTACATTTGGGCTGACTAAAGACCCTGAAAAGCGTATCAGTTTTAAAATTCGAAACAACTAAAAAACTATCATTAGCAACCATTGATATAGGATTTTCAAGAAATGATTGCGTATTGATACTATCTAAATTAGCAGAGGAGTATTTTGGTAAAGAAACCTCTTTTCTTAATGAATTTTTTTCATTGCAAGATGAAAGTATAAAAAAAGCAATAAATGTTAAATAAAAGTTCAATCGGAGAAAGATTCTAAAGGACAGCATTTAAAAATTTTAATTTTGGTTAAATAAAGACTTGGAAAGATATTCTGATAAAAATTTGTAATTAGATATTTATCAGAATACCTTCATAATTGTTTTTGTTTATAATTAAATATGTTCATTAACCTTTGTTATCCTATAAATATCTTCTTGAAAAAAGTTAAAATTGGGAACAGATAACTTTCCTTCTGGTTAGAACAATAAATTGTTTGCGGTTTTAATTCACAATTTTGAGCAGGTGAATATGCAATATCAACCCACACTTCCCTACAATACCAATCGTCTTCGCAAATATTATATGGCATTTTATTTATACCACATGAATAATTCCAATAACATATAGCACTACCACTAGCAACCGCCTCAATATTTGTCAGATTTAACTTATAAGCCAGATTGCTAGAATTCGCCATATAGACATTGTATGCCACAACTCCTACAAACAGGAGTAGACCGACAAAACTTATGATTTTCTTTTTCATAATTATTAAATTTGTAATGTTTTACCTGGCACGGTGCTCACGCTTATTGCTTTGATTTTTATTGGTTAGCAGCGTTTGCATCGTGCTTTTTTAGATTCAATGCTAACCAAAAACCGTTTTTGATGGATGGCCGGTACACACTTTCCTTCGGATTACTCTGCTTCTGCTTCACCCGAGGGAAAATTACTGGATTCTCGCATAGTTGGGGACACCTCCTTTCTTTTATTATTCAGTTGTTAATTCAGTAGTCATTCATTGTCATTCAGTTGATAACTCGTTAGCGAATTCAATGGTTATTCCATTGTTTATTCAATTGTCATTCAGTTATTTTATAGACACAAGCTAAATTAGATTACCTATTTCTTGCTTATTTATATTATAAGCCATTGCTTTTCACACGGATACGATTGAATGACAACCGAATGACCATCGAATTCACCACAGAATAACAATCGCTTTATCATTTTATACGAACCTCTATAACAAAGTAACATAAAAAGTCTGGTTCTGTCAATAGTCATTTTTTTAGAAAACTATTCATTTTTTTAGGTTTTTAATGGTTATTCACGTAATGAGCGCTTAATAAGTTTTATAGCGGGTTGCTTGCCGTTTGTAAAGACAAATGTTGTTTTCGGGTTCTATATAAACAGCTTTTATCCAATGTGTTTAAAAAGTAGCACTTGTTTAAGCCCGGTGCGTGTCCGCTCGGCTCATGCTCTTAGCCGACCCGTCCGACCGGGATGCATGACCCTGGATACTGTTGAAATATCATATTTTGGTCAATTAAAAATTCTATTTGCAGATAAACACAATAACCGGTCAGACGGGGTTCCACAGCCGAATGATATAGATATTTGCGGGGTTTTGTACAAAGAATCCTGATGCTCTTGTCGGATGAAAAAAAGCCTCCAGATTCTTTGGAAACAACTTAATGACTATTTCATAGGCATTTAATTACCTCAAAAACCAATTATTTTTTAACATCAATTTAATAACCTATTAAAAATCAATAAATGACCATAAATTAACCACCCGCCTAATGTTTCAAATACAGTAGCCATCGGATCATGGCAACCTTCACACTCTTTGTCAAACTCCAGTTGAACTCCCGTCAAACATTACATGCCTTCTCATTCATGCAACGCCTCAAATTCCTCTGTAAGCTTTTCCTGGTCCATAAAATCGTAGAGCGTCATGCGTCTTATCTCGTAATAATCCTGCCAAAAGTTTCTCAGCGACTGGATGTAGTTCCTCATGGACTCATCCTGTTGGCGGGAGGCGTCGTTCAGCTCCAGCACGCTCACTTTGCCTACCAAAAAACGCTTCCGGGTGATGTCGTACCTTTGCTGGGCTGTCTGGTTGGCTTGCTCTTTAACCTCCACCTGATCGTCCTGCAGGTTGAACTGCATCACCATCAAAGCTACATTTTGCCTGAACTCTCGCTTTGACTGCTCGACATTGGCTTTGGTCACTTCCTGGCTTGACTGGGCCATTCGGTAACGTCCTTCAGACTGACCCCAGTCTGCCAGCGGAATTTCCATTCCCACGGTGATGCTTTCCTGGTTCTGGGGATTCTTGTATACATTATTAAACTCCTCGGCCTGCTGGGTGAGCCCGAAGCGGGCAAACAGATCGGCATTAAGCCCCTTGTCGGCTCTAGCCTGGGCCACATTCTGCCTGGCCTGCAGCAGTTGTTTTTTAAAATTAACCATCCGCGGGTTGTTTTCAACGGCAAGCTCTGTCGCTTTTGACGCGTCGATGGTTAAATCCGGCACGTCGGAAGGGGCGGTAAGCTCAAGCTCTACGTTTTCATTGAAGCCCAGGAACGATCTAAGGCGTATCCTGGCGCCCTGGAGATCCACGCGGGCCTCGTTCTTGTTTGTCTCCGCGTTGAGGTAGCTCAGCTTCATGTTCATCAGCTCGTTTTCGGCAATGGTGCCGATCTCGTACCGCTTTCTGGATATTCCGTAAAGCGTATCGGCATTGGCATAGTTGGCTTTAGCTATTTCCAGGTTTTTCTGGGCCAGCAAAAGATCGAAGAAGTAGTTTACTGCCTGTATGGTCACTTCCTCCAGGGAGGCAAGGTACTCCTTCCTGGCTTCCTTGTATTTGAGCGGTTCGATCTCCTTTTCCCATCTATATTCGTTGTAAAACAGGTTGGGTTGGTGGTAGCTGATGCTCACCGGGGAAGACCTGTAAAAATGCGCCCGGTTTTCGCCAAACTGATCAATTCGCTGGAGATCGGTGTTAACCCTCAGGTATCCCCCGGTAAGTCCTATATTTTGCTGCATCGTGAGGTCCAGCGTGGAGGTATTCACATTGTCCTCTACATAAGAGTAGGAACCGTCAGGATTCTGGTATTTTTTGAGGGCTCGGCTGAACTGGGGAAAATCGGACTGCAAAGTGATCCTGGGCAGGTACCTGGCCTTGTAGGATCGGAACTCCCAGTAACTGGCCCTGAACTGGTGCTTGGCCACCAGCGCCCCCAGCGACTGCTCCCTGGCCAGGTCGATCACCTGGTTTAAGGTGAGTTCTTTTGTGGTGGTTTGAGCTTTTGTAACAAAATGTCCACTGAATAACAGAACAACTGTAGATAGTAGGATTTTGAGGTTTAAAATTTTCTGCATAGTATCTGATTTTTTGCTTTAGTCGGTTGATTTATGTTTAGGACTGTGAGTTCCTTTGAGCATTCCTTCGTGTCTATAGTGGTTTAATATTTAACCACAAAGGAGCACCAAGTCAGGCTCGAAGGACACAAAGGAAACTCTGGAAAACCATTTTATGCTATTATTATTATGTTAAACTTTCTTCCCTCCCGCGCCCTTGACCTCCCGGTAAATAATCGGGACAAGCTCTTAAGGGGAATCCTTCCCACATCCACCCTTAAGTTGGTTGCCATATATTTAATTATTATTTTAACAAAATTCTTTTCGTCAAACAATTTATTCTGTTTACCCTTTTAGACTGAACTCAATAATGTTGAGAACATTTTTATTTCAATACCAGCCCCGCATATTGGAGATACAAACTAATGACCATCAATGACAAAAAATGACAATCAATGACTATTTCCTTTTTTGCCAACTCCTCTGTCAATTTTAATCACTAAAATTAGCATATTCCTGTCACTTTCTAACAAAAAATGCCGGCAGAAATACCAGCAGCCCGACCGACGAGAATATCAGTCCCCCGATGCTGCCTGCTGCAAAGGCAAACCAGAACGCCTCATCCTGCCCTCCGATGAGAAACGGCACCAGCCCCAGTATGGTAGAGGAGATGGTCAGCAGGATCGGGATGATCTTGTGGTTGAACGCCTTCAGGTATCGCCTCAGGTGGCTGCCTCCCAGGCGTGATACGCTGTTGTACTCGTTGATGATATAAAGACCCGCGTTCACCGTGATACCTGCCAGGAGGATGAACGATGCGAACCCGCCCTGGTCGAAGTTGATGTTGAACAGGTAAAAGGTCAGGAATACCCCGATGAAGGAGACGGGCACCAGCGAGAGTATGACAAACGGCTGGCGCAGCGACTCGAACAGGATCGAGCAGATGAAAAAGATGATCAGTATGATCAGCCCGAGCATCCAGGCTTTGCCACCTTCTTCCCTCAAGTATGAATAGGAGGCCTGTTCAGCCCGGTATCCCAGCGGGAGGCCAGCGTTGGCCTCCCGCACGAACCGCTCCATCACTTTTTCCTTGAGCGGGTTCGGACCAACGAAATCAAAAGCTACCGCCAACTGGTACTCCTGGTTGTTCTTGTAGATATCAGTGCCTGTTTTTTTGCGATTTACCTGACCGGCCAGTTTCAGCTTGGTCATCTTCCTCCCGCTGTCCAAAGGCATGTTGCCCAGGTCCCACCGGTCGAACTGACTGGTAGAGGACTCCAGGTTCAACTGCTGCCGCTGGCCACCGATGAAAAAGCTTCCGATGTTTTCAGGCTGGGGCGTCTCCCTTTTCAGCGACCGGTAAATCTGCCGGGGCGGAAAATCCATCCGGGCCAGGTACTCGCGGTTCAGATCCACCACCATCTTGTGGCGTGTGCCCGATGACCGTCGCCTGCTTCCACCGGTGATCTCCGGGTCTTTAACCCGCTCGTGCGCGTTGACATTCTCTTTCAGTCTTTGGGCGTAATGATGCAGCCTGTCGTAATTGTATCCATACAGGTAAACACGGGCGTTTTTGTAGCCCGTGTAAACGGCATTGCTGAAGCCCCTTCCCACTCCATAAATGCCCCAGTCCATACCACCCAGGTTGTTGGCCCTGGCGATAAGCTTGCCCTTCAGCTCAAAGGGAAAGAAGCTCCGCTCGTGCTCGGGCTCAAAATAAACAACAATCCGGGCATTCTGGGGGCTGGTGATCCGGGTGGTATAAAGCTGGACCTGGTCGAACCGGTTCAGGTAGTTCTCCATTCTGCGAACAGCCGTGTTGAGCTGCTGTATGGTA
>JAGXLC010000129.1 GCA_018334875.1 Bacteroidales bacterium
CGGTTATAAAACGGCAGGAAATCGTCCATAAAAAATTCAAAGAAGGGCGAAGCGCTATAGGCAGATTCTATGGAGGTCCAGTGATTTTTCTGCCATTCCAGTGTATTATCGATACGTATATCACGGGTTAAAACCTTTCGCTGGTCTTTGGTAACCGGAAGGGTTAGTGACAGTTCGCCATTGCCGGAAAGAATGACACATCTGTTTCGGTAACTTTGTTTCTGGTAATGCTCCATGGTTTCAATCCATACTTCATCGTACAGGAGGAATTTGGTGTAGAATTGTACAGGACCCAGATATGTAGTAGATAACAAGGCACGGCTGGATTGATACATCTTCTGTTGCTGTTTTATTTTGCAAAAGGCGATAAGCGGCCCTTTTAGTTTTCCGGAAGACCCAATAAACTTCGGGCCTGTAATACAAGCCGCTTAGCTTTTTCAGAATGGACTCAAATATATGTTATGAGATTACTGAGAACAATCTATTCCAGCGGATCTTATCCAGAAAACTTCCGAATCTGTCCACAGAAAGCCATATAAAGACTGCTTTTCCGACAACATGATTTTCAGGAACGAAGCCCCAGTACCTGGAATCTGCTGAGTTGTGCCGGTTATCTCCCATCATAAAGTAATAATCCATCTGAAAAGTATAGCTGTCTGCCTGTTTCCCGTTGATATAGATTGTACTGTCGCGCATTTCCAAGTCATTCCCTTCATGGGTATTGATTATGCGCTCGTAAAGCGGAAGATTTTGAGGGGTTAATTCCACCGTTTCCCCTTCTTCCGGCACATATAACGGTCCAAAGTTGTCTTCCGTCCATTTAAAGTCCGAGTCAAAAGGAAAGATTCCATTATTTACTGAGGATGAATTGTTTTCATACCGGGTAACATTGACGACATTGGAAAAATTTCTGATCTTTTCCAGATTTTCTTCGGTAAGCGGCATATGATAAGAGGAGCTGGAAGGCATATAGTTGACATCGGACCGGTTAATTCCCATCCTGTCCAGATGTACGGGATTGATCTTGGTGCCGTTGGTTTTAACAATATAATTATACTGCATGTGTTCGAAATGTTTTTGCTCACTGTCATTAACATACACCTGCCCGTGTTCTATTTCGATGGTATCACCGGCAAGAGCAACACATCTTTTAATATAATTGGTTCTTTTATCTACCGGATGTGTGGTAACATCATACTGTTCCCTTATATATTCCCTGGCCCTTTGCTTATAGGCGGAAAAGGAACGCACGCGCTTACCATTGTTTATGTCTCTGTTTTTCAATTCCCGCGCATATTGCCGTAAAATGGAATAATAATTTCTATCCTGCATTTGAAGAATAACGGTGTCACCGGCAGGAAAATTAAAAACCACTATGTCGTTCCGCTTTATTGGTTTCAGTCCTGCGAGCCTTTTATAATCCCGTTTCACCCACTCCACATAGGATTTGGTGGTAGAAGTAAGCGGAAGGGTATTATGCGCAAAAGGAAAAGAAATGGGGGTGTTAGGCATTTTAGGACCATACGTGACTTTGCTGACGAAAAGATAATCACCGGCCAGAAGGGTTTTCTCCATGGAAGAGGTAGGTATGGTGTATGCCTCGATGATAAAAAGGCGGATAAGCGATGCGGCAATCACGGCAAAAATCAGGGCATCCACCCACTCAATCACTTTATTGGGCCTTTCTCCGGGTTTCTTCCAGAAGGTCCAGTTCACCTTTTTGGTGATAAACCAGTCAAAAATGATAATCAAGCCAGGCAGAAACCAGGCATTCTCCAGCCATATTACCAACAGGATATAAATGAGTGCTGCCAATCCAAATTTAAAGTAGCGGCTTTTCAGAATGTTGTTTATATTCATAAGTTTATTTTAAATATTTAATAAATCGTCCATAGAATAGATGCCTTGTTTGCCATGAATGAATTCAGCAGCCATTACTGCACCGAGTGCAAAGCCTTCCCGGCTTTTTGCAGCATGTTTCAGCTCAATTTCATCGAAAGAAGAAGAATACATTACCCTGTGAATTCCGGGTACTTCATCTTCACGGATTGATTTAACGGGAATTTCATCTTCGGCTTCCCTTTTCTCCTTTTTCCACTTATTCTTTCTTTTGATCTCACTTATGAGATTTTCGGCCAACGTAACGGCTGTACCGCTCGGAGCATCCACCTTATGCACATGATGTGTTTCTTCTATCTCCACATCATAATCGGAATACTGATTCATGATTTTAGCCATATATTCATTAACCTTGAAGAACAGATTCATTCCCAGGTTGAAATTGGAAGCATAAAAAAAGGCCTGATCATGCTCCAGGCAATATTTCCGGAGGTCATAGAACCGGTCCATCCACCCTGTTGTGCCAGAAACTACAGGAAGGTCCGACTCAAAACATTTCATAATGTTGTCGAAGGCAGCATCCGGGAGGGTAAACTCTATGGCCACATCGGCTTTTTTCAAATTCTCAGGAGTAAAATCCTCCTGATTATCTTTATCGATGGTCATCAGAATGTGATGCCCTCTTTTTTCGGCTAGCTGTTTAATTTCCTGGCCCATCCGGCCATAACCGATGATTATGATGTTCAGTTTGCTCATGACACACTATAGTTTTAATTCACTGTAAATTGTGCTAATTTATAATTTTTTACAAACAAACAAGTGTTAAAAAAACAAATAGGGAAGCCTTTACAAAGCTCCCCTATATCTTTTATTAAGCCATGAATAACACGGATTGCAGCTTTTATGCATTTTTTACCTCATCTACCACAGCCTTAAAAGCTCCGGGATGATTCATTGCCAGATCGGCGAGAACCTTACGGTTCAGGTGAATGTTCTGCTGACTGATTCCTCCCATCAATTCGGAATAGGACATACCATGCTGCCGGGCTGCTGCATTAATCCTTTGTATCCACAACCGCCGGAATACGCCTTTCTTCTTTTTCCGGTCGCGGTAGGAATACAACATTGCCTTGTCCACAGCATTCTTGGCTACTGTATAGACATTCTTCTTCGCGCCAAAGTAACCTTTGGCTTGTTTCATAATCTTCTTGCGTCTCTTTCTGGACGCAACTGAATTTGTTGATCGTGGCATAACTTTCTTGTTTTTTGAATGAACAGCGGTCTTTTACTGCTTAAAAAGACTCTTTCGGCTGTTGCACTCTGGTTTCAACACTACAAATTATTTAACTCCATCTTATTTCATCCCAAGCAAACGCTTGATATTATTTTGATCCGACTTATGGACCGTGGTATAGTAACCCAGGTTCCTTTTGCGTTTCTTATCTTTCTTTGTCAACAAGTGACTCTTATAGGCATGTTTTCTTCTAATCTTCCCGGTACCGCTCATTTTAAAACGCTTTTTCGCCCCCGGAACTATTCTGGTCTTTGGCATAACATTATAATTTTTAAATCTATTGTTTACTTTTCTTAGTGGCTTTAGGTGCTAAAAACATAGTCATCCGCTTTCCTTCCAGTTTGGGCATTTTCTCCACTTTCCCATATTCGTCCAAATCCTTGGCCAATCGCAGCAATAAGTACTCTCCTTTTTCCTTGAAAATAATCGATCTTCCTTTGAAAAAAACAAAAGCTTTTACCTTATCGCCGTTCTGGAGAAATTTTTTGGCGTGATTCAACTTGAACTGATAATCATGCTCATCGGTATTCGGTCCGAAGCGAATTTCCTTAGTATCCACCTTTGTGGTTTTCGCCTGAAGTTCCTTTTGTTTTTTCTTTTGCTGATAAAGGAACTTCTGATAATCCACGATCTTACATACCGGAGGATCTGCTTTAGGTGAAACTTCTACCAGATCCAGTTCCTGTTCGTCTGCCATTTTTATGGCTTCATCAAGAGAATAAACATCCGGATTATCAACATTATCACCAACAACCCTGACCTTCTCAGCACGAATTTGGTCATTAATTCTGTATCTGAGTTGTTGCTTCTTATTTTTTGAGCCTTTTCTTGCTATATTTCCTGCCCTCCTTCTTTTAGTTCGACAAAAATAATTTATTGACTGACAAATTCCACCTGATTATGGATTTCTTTTAATATAAAATCTTTAAATTCATTTACACTCATAGAACCCTGATCTCCTTCCCCTTGCTTCCGTACGGAGACCGTTTCGTTTTCTACTTCTTTTTCCCCCACTATCAGGAGAAAAGGAATCTTTTTCATTTCGTTGTCCCTGATTTTCTTACCGATCTTCTCGTTTCGTTCATCAATCAGTGTGCGAATATCGTAATTATTTAAAAAATTCAAAACTTTTTTTGCATAATCGTTATATTTTTCGCTGATCGGCATCACTACAACCTGATCGGGAGTAAGCCACAGGGGAAACTTACCGGCTGTATGTTCAATGAGTACAGCAACAAAGCGCTCCATTGAACCAAAGGGGGCTCTGTGGATCATTACGGGACGGTGTCGTTGGTTATCGGCGCCGACGTATTCCAGTTCAAAACGTTCGGGAAGGTTGTAATCCACCTGGATGGTTCCGAGTTGCCATTCCCTTCCAAGGGCATCCTTCACCATAAAATCGAGCTTGGGGCCATAAAAAGCAGCTTCACCATACACAACCTTTGCTTCCACTCCTTTATCCTCTACAGCTTTCATAATGGCCTGTTCAGATTTCTCCCAGTTCTCATCGCTTCCAATGTAATCTTCTTTTCTGTTGGTATCGCGGAGTGAGACCTGAACGGTATAGTTATTGAACTGAAGGGTTTTAAATATCTGCAGGATGATGTCCATTACCTTCTGGAATTCATCTTTAAGCTGGTCGGGGCGGCAGAAAATGTGGGCATCGTCCTGGGTAAAGCCCCTTACTCTTGTAAGCCCGTGCAATTCGCCACTCTGCTCATAACGGTAAACCGTCCCGAATTCGGCATAACGCACGGGTAAATCCCTGTAGGAATATTGCGTATGTTTGAACATTTCACAGTGATGGGGACAATTCATAGGCTTCAGCAGGAATTCCTCGTCCTCCTGCGGTGTGGTTATAGGCTGAAAAGAATCCTTACCATATTTTGCGTAGTGGCCTGAAGTAACATAAAGCTCTTTCTGGCCGATATGAGGTGAAATGACCTGCTGGTAGCCATACTCCTTTTGTATCTTCTTCAGGTAATTTTCAAGGCGCTCTCTCAGCTCAGCACCTTTAGGCAGCCAAAGGGGCAAACCCTGTCCCACCTTTTGGGAGAAAGTAAATAGCTCCAGTTGTTTTCCCAGCTTCCGGTGATCCCGTTTCTTGGCTTCTTCAAGCATATGGAGATATTCATCCAGCATCTTCTTTTTGGGAAATGTGATGCCATATATACGGGTAAGCTGCTTATTGTCTTCCCTGCCTCGCCAATAGGCTCCTGCAACACCCAGCAATTTGATGGCCTTAATATAACCGGTATGGGGCAAATGCGGCCCGCGACAGAGATCCACAAATTCACCCGTTTGATAAAAAGAAATGGTGCCGTCTTCCAGCTCACTGATCAGTTCTACCTTGTACTCGTCACCTTTATCCCGGTAGTGCTTCATAGCCCGCTTTTTGGGCACCTCTTCCCTTTCAAACTCCAATTTCTGGCTTGCCAGCTCCTTCATCTTCTCTTCTATCTCGGGAAGATCGGCGTCGGTAATGGTTCTGTCGCCAGGGTCCACATCATAATAAAATCCCTGGTCAATACTCGGGCCAATTCCAAATTTAATTCCGGGATAAAGCTGCTCCAGTGCTTCGGCCAGCAGGTGGGCTGAAGAGTGCCAGAACGTATGTTTCCCTTCTTCATCGTCCCAGGTATTCAACTTCACTTTGGCATCTTTCTTTATAGGCCTGTGAAGATCCCATACTTCTCCGTCAACTGTTATCGACAACACTTCCTTAGCCAGTCTGGGGCTGATGGAACGTGCGATGTCCAGACCTGTTACACCTTCTTCAAACTCCTGAACCGAATGATCCGGTAATGTTATTTTTATCATGAAATTGTATTTATGTTCAAAAGGACAAAGATATAAAAATTCAAAAAAGACGGAGTCTTTTTCTGCTTACTTTCTAATAACCTACACTTTACAATTAATGTACACAAGCCAAAACAAATTATGTTCAAAACTCTGTCATTTTTTCTTTACCATCAGATTTTCAAAACCCTGTGTTTGCTAATAAAATCAGGATCCAAATAAACCAATGAAGGCTATATGTTGATTGTGATTACTCACCCCGTTCTTCCCATTTATCGGGATTTTCGTATGTAGAAAACACGGCTTTGATACTGATCTTCTTTTCTTTTTCCTTTACCTGGTAATGAATCATGTAGGGGAAGTTTCGGACAGGCATGCAACGTATCTTATCATACCTTACATGAAATGCTAAATAATGCTTTTTAAGGAAACTGAGATGTTTGTCGATTGTCTTGAAAAAACGTTTTCCTAATTTGGACAAGCCAAAACCAAACAGGATGCTTTCAAGGAATTTAATGTGTTTCCGTTTTGGCTTGGCCAAATTAGCAAGCAAAATTTATGAGGCATAATTTATAAATGTCATAATCTTTTTCAATTATTTTTATCGTTGAAAATTGCCTCATAAATTTTGCCACAGTACCTTACCGGGCAGGTTTTGCCCAAAAAAGCAAGAATTTAACCGGTAAGGTACTAAACCGGATTTTTGATGATTATAATAATCAATAGCTTTTTGAATATCCTCAACAGCCTCTGGTTCAATTTCAACAGAAAAAGCTTCTGCCATTTTAGAATTGGATTTTTTTCTTTACTTCATTCCATTTGAGAAGCCTGGAAGGATTAGACTGGCTTTTTTTCATTCTTTCTCTTACCTTGTTTTTTTGTTCTTCAGGTATTTCTATACCTTCTTCTTCAATGGTAACAAAATCAAAATTATTTAGAAGTTCAATAAAAAATGAATATTTATTATCCGGTACACGTAAAATTATTTGTTTCATATTTTTTGAGATGTTATTTGAAGTAATTGTAAATAAATATTTTATGGTATAAATTTTATTAACAACATGAAAAATAATTTTTATTCTAAACGCAAAATTAGATAAAATGTTTTAACCCGAATTATTCTTATTCACAATATTTCTTCTATGTGTTAAACCTATGTGACCTTATGTGGGTCCGATGTCCTACAAACAGGTAATATTTTCTGAACCACAATAGGCACATAGAAAACATAGGAGTTCACATAGGTTTTTCAAAATATTATCCAGTAAAGCAAGAACCCGAACGTGTAGGTACTTTAATGACATAATTCTATGTGTTACTCTATGTGCTCTATGTGTCTTATGTGGTTCAAGTATAAAATGAATTACGCGATAATTACATGTTGAAAGTTTTTCAGAGTTTCGGGGTTGGTGTTTGTACAATGTTTCAAATTGATTTGAATCTATATGCTTTCCAGAAGATCAATCACATTTCTCACCCTGGCGGCACTTGTAACTTTCCGGGTGTATTCAGGTATTTCAGCCAATCCTCCCATAAAAACCTCTTCTTGCCGGAATTGCATTCTGCTTTCAACAAATTCGGTCAGTGTAGCATGGAAAGCAGTAATTCCGGTTTTTTGGGCAAGTGCCACAATGTTGTCCTCATTAATGCCTCCGCCGGCCATAATTTTCAATGAATCGCCGGCCTCATTACTTAGTTCTGAAAGAAGGCCGGCACCCTCAATGGCCTTATTTTTCTGTCCGGAAGTCAATAGCCTGCTAACTCCCAACATTTTTACAGTTTCAAAAGCTTCCCATGGATCTCTTGTCATGTCGAAAGCACGATGAAAAGTAACTGGTAAATCCCCGCATTTTTCTATCAACCGGGAACAACTTTCATAATCAACAGTTCCATCCGGATTTAAGCATCCCAGAACCATTCCGTCCGCGCCATGGTATTTGGCCTGTTCAATATCCTTAAGCATGATCTCCAATTCATCCTCCGTATAACAAAAATCTCCTCCCCGCGGCCGGATGATCACAAAAACAGGGATGGCCGATCTTTTCTTTGCCTGGATCAATGTACCTGCGGAAGGGGTTGTTCCGCCCTCATAAAGGTTGTCGGATAATTCCACACGGCCGGCCCCTCCCTCTGAGGCTTCAATTACCGATTCAACGGAATTCGCGCATATTTCCAGTTCAAACTGATCCCTTTTCATAGTAACCCATTAAATTAAATTTAATTTTATCTGATCTATTATCCCAGTTCCAATTGATTCTTTACCAGGTGATAGTATGCGCCCTTTTTCCGGGTAAGCTCGGTATGGTTTCCTTTTTCCACCACCTTTCCCTTGTCGAGCACCACAATCTGATCGGCATTTTTAACGGTACTCAAACGATGGGCTACAATCACCACCGTACGGCCCTGGAAAAACTGCTGCAGGTTGTTCATGATTACCATTTCATTATTCGCATCGAGGGCATTGGTGGCCTCATCAAAATAAAGGTATTCGGGATCCTTATAGACCGCCCGGGCGATAAGTATGCGCTGCTGCTGGCCCTGGCTCATGCCAATCCCCTCCTTCCCTATCCTGGTATTGTAACCAAGGGGTAAAGATTCAATATCATTCTGGATATTCGCTGTTTTCACAGCATGAAGCAACCGTTCCCGATCGACCGAATCGTCTGAGACGGCTATATTGTTGGCAATGGTATCGGAAAAGATGAAACCGTCCTGCATCACCACGCCGCACTTACTCCGCCAAACGCGATTGCTGAAATTATTCAGATGTATATCGCCTATTTTGACATATCCGTGTACCGGGTTATAGAATCCCAGCAACAGTTTGATCAGGGTAGTTTTCCCCGATCCCGAGACCCCTACAATGGCAGTTACTTTCTTTTCAGGAATCTGCAGGTTCACATTCTCCAGCACATAGGGCGAGTGTGGACCTTCATACTGAAAATACAGATGATCCAGGTTCAGATCGGCTTTTTCCGGTAGCCTGGTAATCTTAGACGCTCTTACATCCTCTTCCTCTTCCTTGTTATGGATTTCGCCCAGCCTTTCAAGGCTGATCCTGGCATCCTGGGCCGAATGGAAAAACCGGATCATCTGCTGGAGCGGGCTGTTAAGCTGTCCGATGATAAACTGCACGGCCAGCATCATACCCAGGGTCATGGTACCGTCAAGTACCGCTTTGGCAGCCAGAAAGGTGATCACCACATTTTTTACTTCATTGATGAACACGCCGCCGGCCTGCTGATATTGCTGAAGGGCCAGGCCCTTTACCTGTACACGAAACAAGCGGGTCTGAATGCCTTCCCATTCCCATCTTTTCTGTTTTTCACAGTTGTTCAGCTTAATTTCCTGCATGCCGGTAATCAACTGGATCAGATTGCTCTGGTTATCGGAAAGCTGGGCAAAACGCCGGTGGTCCAGCTCACGGCGGCGCTTCATGAATCCCAGTATCCAAAGTATATACAAACTACTGCCGAGGATGAAAATGGCAAAAATCCACCAATTGTATATGGCCAGAACCACACCAAATACCACCAGGCTGAAAAAGGAAAACAACACGTTCAGGGTATTGGTGGTGAGAAAGTTTTCAATCCTTCGGTGGTCCTGAATACGCTGGATCAGATCACCCGTCATTTTGGTATTGAAAAATGCAACGGGCAGCTTCATCAGCTTGATCAAAAAATCAGAGATCAGTGAAATATTAACGCGGGTGCTCAGGTGGAGCAGGATCCAGCTTCGTATGAAATTCACGGAGGTCCGCCCGGCGATCAGCACCAACTGAGCTATGATGATGAGCGTAACGAAATCCAGATCCTGATTGTTGATGCCCCGGTCCACAATGGCCTGGGTAAGGAAAGGAAAGATGAGCTGCAGAAGGCTTCCGAGCAACAAGCCCAGGAAGAGCTGAACGATGAATTTTTTATACGGTTTCATGTACTGTAAAAGAAATCCAAATCCCGATTTATCCAGCTTTTCATCTTCCCGTTTGTAAAAATCGGGAGTGGGCTCCAGCAGGAGGCACAATCCCTTATTCACACCTTCTTCCCGGGTGGTAGCCCAGCCCCGCATGAACTCCTCTTTGGGGAAGCGTATTCTGCCGCGTGCGGGGTCAGATACATATACCGTATTTTTCTTTATTTTATAAACCACCACGAAGTGTTTCTGCTGCCAATGGACAATACAAGGAAGGGGCGCCTCACTGATCAGTTGATCCCAGCTAATCCGCACGCCCATGGTACGAAAGCCAATGGATTCAGCCGCATCGCTGATGCCCATCATGGAGACGCCTTCACGGGTGATGTAACTTCGGTCGCGGAGGGTTTGAAGGGAATAATGCTTTCCATAATACCGGGCGATCATGCGCAGGCAGGCAGGACCGCAGTCCATGGC
>JAGXLC010000130.1 GCA_018334875.1 Bacteroidales bacterium
AAAAGTGGATATTATCCACCGTAGCTCACCGAAAAAACATTCTAACAGCAAACTATCAGGGGAAACTCCCCTGTTTTTAATGAGCGAAGCTCACCTACGCTAAAGCTTCGGTGAGCGAAGGTGGAGCTGCCGGGAGTCGAACCCGGGTCCGGACAAGAAACCGAAATGGTTTCTACATGCTTAGCTCTTGTTTGAAGTTTCGGAAACAGCATGGTCAAGGGCAAAACCTTCACCGTTTCCTAGCCTCTGAAATTTTCACTTAAGCACCGAGGCAATGCTTAAGCTATACCAGCTTTACGGTGATACCTCTTGATCCGGGTGCGGCTGGCCAGCGCTCCCCGGAGAGGCAGCCCGCCCGCGACTTTTGTCTGCGGGTTAAGCGTTAATTCCGATTGTCACGGAATTACGCAGCGAGCGCGTAATTTTCGTTGTCACTTATTTGATCTGAGAATTGAGATTTACGAGCCAAATTCCCAACGCTCGACATGCTTCCATTTCGATTCATCTTACCGTCGATGCCACGTCAGCCCCATTTTTAATTTAACGCAAAGATATAAATTATATTATGGTTTGATGCATATTTCAAAGAAAAGGTATCCATTTACCCGTTTACTCCAATCAAACCTTAAATGTAACGATAAGTTTCCGGCAAGTATTTTACCCTGCATTAGAAACCCGTTATCTGGTATTTTACTTTTTTATTTCTTTCAAATTTCTGATGGTGGCCTGGGGATCCCGGGATTTGAATACGAAACTTCCGGCAACCAGCACATCAACACCTGCCTGGAGCAGTTGTCCGGCATTTTCTGAGGAAATACCCCCGTCTACTTCAATTAAGGCGTGTGATCCGGTATCCTGAATCAGCTTTTTCAGCTTTTGGATCTTTTTATAGGAGTGAGGGATGAATTTTTGTCCGCCAAATCCGGGGTTCACTGTCATAAGCAATACCAGGTCAACGTCGTGGATGATACTCTCGAGCGTATGAACAGGGGTGTGGGGGTTTAGGCAAACTCCTGCCTTCATCTTATTGGCATGGATTTGCTGTATATCTTTATGCAGGTGCGGACATGTTTCCATGTGAATTGTGAGGTTATTTGCTCCTGCTTCAGCAAATGCTTCTATGAATTGGGATGGTTGCTCCATCATCAGATGCACATCCAGCGGTTTTTGGGCATGTTGTTTTACTGCCTTTAAAACAGGCAGCCCAAAAGATATATTGGGAACAAAAACACCGTCCATTACATCAAAATGAATCCAGTCTGCCTGACTATTGTTGAGCATTTCAATGTCTCTTTGAAGATTGGCGAAATCTGCCGATAGTATTGAGGGAGCTACAAGATGTTCCATTTTTTTCATCTTTTTGAAGACAAAAATAACCAAAAATATCATTTATTCATTATGTGAAGGTTTCATGAACTCTCTTAACACACTTGTGGCATAGGCTCCCTTTGGCAGGGTAAACCGGAGCCTGATCCCATCCTCCTCTTTTTCTGCCTGAACAGTGGGTATGATGATTCCCTGTCTTCTGGTACCATTCAACCGGGCGCTGAGTAGATCTTCCCATGTAATTTGATGATCTGTGAGTATTTGTTCTTCAAATGCCCCCGCCTCATCCCGGGCAGATTTCATTTTTTTTCCGAATATGGGTCCGGTATAACATATTTCCTTATTGGTAAGTCTTTCTTGTTCCATATCGGCATGCTCCACCACAAAAATTCCTCCTGTATCGTGTTTTTTTGCAACGTCTCCTTTCAGAATTTTTTCATAAAGCCCTTGTTGAATGCGTCTTGCTAAATAATGGTTAAAAAGGTTGCTTTGGTATGCTGAAAGAAGAAATCTCCTGAACCATTTATTGGGTTCTTTTCTTCTTCCCATCAGGATTTCATATCCTTTTTGGGCATTATTCCCTTCAATTCCAAATCGCTGATATCCATAATAATTTGGTAATCCTTTACGGTTTATGGTTTCTATGATGGGCCGGATATGTTCAATGGCTTGTTCAGGCGGATATTCAGGCCTGGTTATTTTGATGTTAAAAGCATTGGCCAGAAGATGCCCCTGTTTTATTTTTTTTCTGTGATAACTTAAATCATTTATTTTTAAGGGCAATTTTTCTTCCAATTGATAAGCCAGATCCTTATTTTCCTGGTCCTTTACCCATACACTGAAATATTGCGAAGCAACAGCATGTTTGTCCTTTATACCGGCAAAATTAACATCACGGGAACTGACCTGATATAGAGATGCCAGCGCCTTTTGAACTTCCCTGGTGGTAATTCCTTTTTTTGTAAGATGAATGAAAAGGTGTTCTCCTTCTCCAGCAGGTTTATAAACGGGAATCTCTTCCACGACAAAGTCTTCCGGAGTTTCCTTGATTGTTCCGCCAATACCTTCTATTCCTTTAGTGAGATACGGGAGACTGAAATCATTCCAGGCCATAAAACAAACAGATTTATTGTTACCTAATTTGGACAAGCCAAAACCAAACAGGATGCTTTCAAGGAATTTAATGTGTCTCCGTTTTGGCTTATCCAAATTAAAATTTTATAAAAAGCCTAAAGTTACGGAATTTCGAAGAAATGCAATCAATATGGAAGATTTTTATCCCAGATAGGATTTAAGGATTTTGTTTCTCGTGGTGTGTTTAAGCTTTTTGATGGCCTTTTCTTTTATTTGTCGCACTCTTTCCCGTGTAAGGTTGATTTTTTCACCAATTTCTTCGAGTGTAAAAGGATGTTTGTTTGCCAAACCATAATATAATTTGATGATGGTGGCTTCTCTTTCAGTAAGGGAGGAAAGCGCTCGTTCGATTTCTCTGTTAAGTGATTCATGCATCAGATTGTCATCGGGTGGCGGATTGTCATCACTTTCCATCACCTCGTACATACTGTCTTCATCTGCTTCGTTTAGGGGAGCATCCATGGATAAAGGTTTATTGGTGTGCTTTAGGGCTTCTTTAATTTCTTCGGGGGCCAGTTTCACCACCTTGGATATTTCCTGTAAGGAGGGTTCTCTTTCATGTTTTTGCTCCAGTTCGGTAAGGGTTTTGTTGATTTTGCTGATGGAGCCTATCTTGTTTAAGGGAATTCTGACGATTCTTGCCTGCTCGGCCAGGGCTTGAAGTATCGATTGTCTGATCCACCAAACTGCGTAAGATATGAATTTAAATCCGCGGGTTTCATCAAATCTTGTCGCTGCTTTGATTAAACCCAGATTTCCCTCGTTAATCAGGTCTGGAAGGCTGAGTCCCTGGTTTTGGTATTGCTTGGCTACTGAAACAACAAAGCGAAGGTTGCCTTTGATCAGTTTTTCCAGGGCTTCTTCATCATTATTTTTTCTAATCCTTCTCGCCAATTCACCTTCTTCCTCTGCCGATAATAAATTTTCCTTGCTTATATCGCAAAGATATTTGTCTATCGAAAGATCTTCACGATGAGTTACTTGTCTGATGATTTTAAGCTGTCTCATCTGTTAACATTTGGCGTGATTTTAAACGAAAAAACCCCTTGCTAAATTGTTAAAAATTATAAAAGTGAAGATAATCATTTCTATCCGAACAAAAAAATTTTTACATTTACCGAATAATATTTAAAATAATTTTCTGTTTTATTTTGGTATTTTCTATGAAATCTGTAATATTGCACCAGATTTCCAATAAGGTAATCAAGCATTTGCCCCTTTTTCCCAAATCAAACTAATGAATTTTACAGATAATTGAATTTATAACCTAATTTCCAATATTAACAAATTATGTACGACATTCTTGAATTGAATAAAAAATTAGTATCTGAGTTAAGACAGATTGCTAAGGAGTTGAATATTAAAAAAGCAGATTCACTGAGAAAGCAGGATTTGATTTACAAAATTCTGGATCAGCAGGCCATTAACGCTACAGAAGAGTCGAAATCAGAGAAAAAACCCTCAGAAAAAAAATCTTCAGGAAGAAAGAGTTCCAGGCAATCAAAAGAGTCTAAGCAATCCAAGGAATTTAAAGAGCCCAGACAGTCAGAAAAAGCGGAATCCTCAAAACAAAATGTACAACAGCAGGCTGAGGGCTCATCAGGGAAAAGTGGCCCCGAAAAACAGAGCGAGGTGCAAACCGATACCTTAGAACCTGAAGAGCCTGTTAAAGCAGAACAGGCCACCGAACAAACGGAGGAGAAGAAAGGAACCAACCAGAATAAGGAAAAATATTCGGAGGCTCAGCAGAAACGCAAACGTACACAGGACAGGAGCCAATATGAATTTGAAGGCATTATTTCAAATTCGGGTGTATTGGAAGTGATGCCCGATGGATATGGATTTTTACGTTCTGCTGAATACAATTATTTAAATAGCCCCGACGATATCTATGTTTCGCAATCACAGATAAAACTTTTCGGGCTTAAAACCGGAGATACGGTTGAAGGCACAATCCGTCCCCCAAAGGAGGGAGAGAAGTATTTCCCCCTGATTAAAGTACAAAAGATCAACGGCAGGAATCCGGATTTTATACGGGACAGGGTACCATTTGACTATCTCACACCGCTTTTCCCGGAACAAAAGTTTAAATTAACCACCAATACCGAACGGGATACTTTATCCTCCAGGATGGTGGATATGTTTGCTCCCATAGGTAAAGGACAAAGGGGCCTTATTGTGGCCCAGCCTAAGACCGGTAAGACGCTTTTATTAAGGGATATTGCAAATGCGATTGGTCATAATCATCCTGAGGCTTATATGATTGTGCTACTGATTGATGAAAGGCCGGAAGAGGTTACAGATATGGCACGAAATGTTAAAGGAGAAGTTATATCCTCTACATTTGACGAATCGGCTGAGAGGCATGTGCGTGTCGCCAATATTGTTCTTGAAAAAGCCAAAAAAATGGTCGAATGCGGTCATGATGTGGTGATATTACTGGATTCAATAACCCGGCTGGCACGGGCCTTTAATACAATATCCCCGGCTTCGGGAAAGATTCTTTCCGGTGGTGTGGATGCTAACGCCCTGCATAAGCCAAAAAGGTTTTTCGGTGCCGCCAGAAATATCGAAGAGGGAGGTTCACTGACCATCCTTGCAACAGCACTGACAGAGACCGGCTCCAAAATGGATGATGTGATATTTGAAGAATTTAAGGGAACAGGCAATATGGAACTTCAGCTTGACAGAAGGCTTTCCAACAGAAGGATCTTCCCTTCCATCGACATTACCATGTCGAGTACCCGAAGAGAAGAACTGTTGCTTGATGAGGAGGTACTGAATAAAGTTTGGATATTGAGAAATTATCTCACGGATATGACTTCTGTCGAAGCCATGGAATTCTTAAGAGATAAGATTGCTAAAACAAAAACAAACCAGGAATTCCTTATTTCCATGAACAGTGAATAATGTGAATTTATACAGGGTATAATTGTTTTTAAGAATGCGGACCATGGGGTTATGGTCCGCATTTTTTAGTGCGCCGTGCATGGCCGGTAAATTGACGGTGAAAGGCCGTTATTGGGGTTTGTGACTACCAACCATTATCCGCCATCTGGCGGAAAGGTGTTCACCGCGAGGTGTCCCTATCTCCCTGCTCGATTGTTTCTTTTTGAATATTAATGTGTTTTGTAGATTTAAATTGATAGATGATGATTTTCGTCACTTTATGAAGATCGACCCAAATTTTATTATATTTTTGTAGAGGTTAATTTAAGTTTAAAAATTAAGGAAAAAAAATGGCACAAAACAAGAGTTTTATAACTTGCGACGGGAATTATGCAGCGGCACATATTGCTTATATGTTTAGCGAAGTAGCTGCAATTTATCCCATTACCCCTTCCTCTCCAATGGCTGAATCTATTGATGAGTGGGCGGCTCACGGGAGGAAAAATATATTTGGAGATGAAGTACATGTAACGGAATTACAGTCAGAGGGTGGCGCTTCAGGTGCAGTTCACGGAGCACTGCAGGCTGGATCCCTCACCTCGACGTTTACTGCTTCTCAGGGTCTCCTGTTGATGATACCGAATATGTATAAGATTGCAGGAGAATTATTGCCTGGCGTATTCCATGTTAGTGCAAGAAGTGTTGCAACACAAGCATTATCAATATTTGGCGATCACAGCGATGTGATGGCTGCCAGGCAGACAGGTTTCGGCTTTCTGGCCAGCGGAAGTATTCAGGAAATAATGGATATAGCTGCTGTTGCTCATCTTACAGCTATCAAAACAAGAATTCCGTTTACTCACTTTTTTGACGGGTTTCGGAATTCTCATGAAATTCAGAAAGTGGAAGCGCTGAAAGAGGATCAACTTGCACACCTGGTTGATCATGAAGCACTTCAGAAATTCAGGGATGGTGCTTTGAATCCTGAACATCCGGTAACAAGGGGGACAGCGCAAAACCCCGACATATTCTTTCAGGCCCGTGAAGCCTGCAATAAATTTTACGAGCCGGTAGCCGATGTAGTGGACCATTATATGCAGGAAATTACCAAGTTGACGGGTAGGGAGTATCATCCGTTCACATTCTATGGAGCCGAGGATGCAGAACATGTGGTCGTGGCCATGGGCTCTGTTACTCAGGCTATTCGTGAAGTTGTGGATCACCTCAATAAAAAAGGCGAGAAGGTCGGTTTACTTAATGTGCATCTTTATAGACCTTTCTCAGAAAAGTATTTCTTTAAGGCACTTCCTGATACTGTAAAGCGCATTGCTGTTCTTGACAGAACAAAAGAACCCGGAGCCATGGGCGAACCGCTTTATCTGGATATCAGGAATCTGTTTTATGATAAACAACAGGCACCATTGATAGTTGGCGGCAGATATGGCTTAAGTTCTAAAGATACCAAGCCTTCAGATATAATGTCTGTATTTGAAAATCTGAAGCAAAAAGAGCCCAAAAACGGATTTACCATAGGTATAGTGGATGATGTAACCTATACTTCACTACCACAGCAGCCTGAAGTTAGCGTTGTGCCTGAAGGTACATTCGAAGGAAGATTCTATGGTATTGGAGGAGATGGAACCGTAGGAGCCAACAAGAATTCCATTAAAATTATCGGAGAAGCTACCGATAAATATGCACAGGGTTATTTTTCTTATGATTCCAAGAAATCAGGCGGATTCACGGTCTCACACCTGAGGTTCGGTGATCATCCGATTCGGTCTTCTTATTTAGTAAGCCATCCTGATTTTGTGGCTTGTCATGTTCCTGCATATCTTGAAAAATTTGATATGCTTGACGGCATTAAAGAGGGAGGTACCTTCCTGCTTAACAGTATTTGGGATGCTGAAGAGACCAAGAACAAACTTCCCAATAAGATAAAGAGACAACTTGCGGAAAAAAATGTCAATTTTTATATCATCAATGCGACCCAAATTGCCGGTGAGATTGGACTGGGAGGACGCACCAATACCATCATGCAGTCGGCTTTCTTTAAGGTGGCCGATGTCATTCCTTATGAACAGGCAGTTGATGAAATGAAGAAAGCAATTGTGAAGTCATTTGGAAAGAAAGGGGAAGATATTGTTAACATGAACCATCAGGCTGTTGACCGGGGTGGAGAAGTTGAAAAAATTGAAATTCCTGCTGAATGGAAGAATCTGGAGGAGAAGGAAAAAGAGGAGGCTACAAACGGTCTGCCAGAGTTCATCAAGAATGTGGCCATGCCGATTCATTCACAGAAAGGAGACCAGCTTCCGGTGAGCGCTTTTGTCGGCCGTGAAGACGGAACATTCCCGCCGGGTACTACGCAGTATGAAAAGCGGGGTGTAGCCGTTAATGTTCCCGAATGGATCCCGGAAAACTGCATACAATGTAATCAATGTGCTTATGTTTGCCCACATGCGGTGATACGCCCATTCCTGCTTACCGATGAGGAAGTTGATAATGCTCCGGAAGGAACCGCTACCATTAAAGGTAAAGGGCCAATTAAAGAATACAACTATCGCATCCAGACAAGTGTACTGGACTGTACCGGCTGTGGTGTATGTGTCGATATTTGTCCTTCAAAGGAAAAAGCACTTGTAATGAAACCTCTGGATGATCAAATGGATCAGGTAGAGAAGTGGGAGTACATGGATCAAAAGGTAGGTTATAAGGATACGGTGGTTCAAAAAGATAAGAATCTTAAGAACAGTCAATTCGCCGAACCCTTGTTTGAATTCCATGGAGCGTGCCCCGGTTGTGGTGAAACGCCCTATCTTAAAGTGGCTACCCAGCTCTTTGGCGACAGGATGATGATTGCCAATGCTACCGGCTGTTCTTCCATTTATGGAGGATCTGCTCCCTCTACACCTTATAAACCCGGTCGGGATGGCCGAGGTCCTGCATGGGCAAATTCCCTGTTTGAAGATAATGCCGAATATGGTTACGGAATGGCTGTAGGGGTTAATAAATTGCGAAGACGGATTGCCCGGAAGATGAATGAAGCTATGAATAATGGAATTTCAGAAGACACCCAGGCAGCCTTCAAGGAATGGATTGAAAGTAAAGAGGACGCAGAAAAGTCAAAAGAAGCTTCTGATAAGGTAATTGAAGCCCTGAAGAAGGAGAAAAGCCAGATTGCCAGCGATATTCTTGCACTTAAAGATTACCTGAGAAAACGCTCCGTCTGGCTTGTAGGCGGTGACGGATGGGCTTATGATATTGGATATGGGGGCCTGGATCATGTGATAGCTTCCGGTGAGGACGTTAATATCATGGTACTGGATACAGAGGTATATTCCAATACAGGCGGGCAGGCTTCTAAAGCAACACCTGCCGGTGCTGTAGCCAAATTTGCCGCCTCAGGTATGAAAACCCGCAAAAAAGACCTGGGTATGATGGCCATGAACTATGGCAATGTCTATGTTGCTCAGGTTTCCATGGGTGCCAGCCAAAACCAGTTCTTCAAGGTATTAAAGGAAGCTGAAGCCTATCCGGGTCCATCCCTGATTATCGCCTATTCACCTTGTATCAATCATGGTTTGAGAAGAGGCATGGATCAGATGATGGAAGAAGAAAAACAAGCTGTTAAGGTTGGCTTCTGGCATAATTACAGATACAATCCATTGCTTGAAAAAGAGGGTAAGAATCCGTTTGTGCTCGATTCAAAAGAACCTGATTTCAGCGGATTCCAGGATTTCCTGATGGGGGAAGTAAGATATACTGCTCTCAAGAAATCCTTCCCGCAACAGGCAGAAATCCTCTTTAAACAAGCCGAGGATGATGCCAGGTGGAGATACAACAAATACAAAAAACTTGCCCAGGAATAATTGGGAACATGCATCTTAATAAAAGAGGAGTAGGAGATTCCTGCTTCTCTTTTATTATTTTTATTTTAATTTTTTTGATTGAACTAATTTTTTTGTATTTTGTAGAAATTATCAAATTTAATTTTAAACATTATTATTATGCCAGATCTAAGTACCAAGTACCTCGGATTGAATTTAAAAAATCCCATTGTTGTTGGAGCAAACAATTTGTCGGCCGATCATAAAAAGTTGCATAAACTTGAAGAGGCCGGAGCTGCAGCAGTAGTTTATAAATCGCTTTTTGAAGAGCAGATTCAGTTGGAACGTGCTCAAATGGATGAAGAACTAACGGAATTCGATGAGCGGAGCCCGGAGATGGTCACTACGCATCCGACCGTTGAACATTCAGGTCCTGAAGAACATTTGCATAACCTGGAGAAAGCCAGGGAGGCGTTGGGTATTCCTTTGATTGCAAGTTTAAATGCTGTTTACAAAGAAACGTGGGTGGAGTATGTTAAAAAAATTGAAGAGACAGGTGTAGATGGATTGGAGCTTAATTTTTATCACATTCCCCATTCTTTTGACAAAGAAGGCCAATCTATAGAAAATCAACAGGTTGATATTTTGAATGAAATTAAGAAGAATGTTTCCATCCCTGTTAGTGTAAAATTGAGTCCTTTTTATACCAATGTATTGAATGTGATCCGGAAAATAGATGAAAGCGGGATCAATGGATTTGTCCTCTTCAACAGATTTTTTGAACCGGATATTAACGTTCAAAAGGAAGAACACAGGTTTCCTTTTAATTTAAGCAGCAAGGGGGATTATAAGTTACCCCTCCGCTATGCAGGTTTGCTCTACAATAATATTAATGGTGACATTTGTTCAAGTACCGGTATCTTCACCGGAGAGGATGTTATAAGAATGATTCTGGCAGGTGCCGATTGCACCCAGGTGGTCAGTACCATCTATATCAATAAATTTGAACAAATACAAAAAATGCTTGATGAAATCGACACATGGATGTCAGATAAAGGATACAATTCACTGGATGATTTTAGGGGTAAGCTTTCCAGGGATAAG
>JAGXLC010000131.1:0-1889 GCA_018334875.1 Bacteroidales bacterium
ATCTTATTTCCCTAAATTTGATTCTGCAATATAGTAAGCTGCCTTTTGCCCATTGCCAACTGATCTTTTCCAATTGCCAACTAAAAGTTTTTCTATAATTTTTATATATTCAATAAGCATTATAGCTGACGATCTTGTCCATTGCTTTTCTTTTTCTTGATTTTTGTTTATCTGTTGCCGGATAACCCACACTGATCATTAAAGGCACCCTTCTACGTAAGGGTATGTTCAGGGCTTTTTTTGCCTTTTTTTCATTGAGCCAGCCCAGCAAACAGGTGCCAAGACCTTCCTCTGTTGCCTGAAGACAAAAGTGTTCTGCCGCAATACCAATATCCATAAGCGGGTAATGTTTTCTTTTGATTTTGCTTCCGAATTCAGAGGTAACATTGGCCGGTTCCATGACAATGGCTATGATAACCGGTGCCTCATCGACAAATTTATTCATACCAAATGACATGTGTTTGGCTGCTCCGGCTACTTCCTTTTTCAGTTCTGGTTCATCCACTAAAATGAACTTCCACGGCTGGGCATTGCAGGCTGAGGGAGCCAAGCGTACAGCCTCCAGGCAGCGCTCCAGTTTCTCCCTTTCCACAGGGATCGGCGAATAATTTCTTGTGCTCTGGCGTATTTGTATCGTTTTCAGTATATCCATCGTATTCTTTTTAGAGGAAACGAATTTAATCATAATTATGCAATTTCAAGATATACCCACAAAGTTAAGTAGATTATATTTTTTTCGTGAAATGTCCGATTTTTCCAATACACGAATTAACTTATCCCGTAAATTAGTTGCCTATTAAATAACCTAAAAATTAAGGAGGATGGTATCATGTTAAAAACAGCTATAACCATTATGATCGTCGTATTGGTCTTTTCTGCCCTTTACGATCTTTTTCTTATCGCTTCACCTCAGACTGTCGGAGGAAGTACTCTTGAAGCGAGAAGTGAACTAATCCTGGATGATATCGATGAAGAGGGTGTTGCTGAAACCATCGTAATTTATACCCGGCATTTGGGTGTATTTGGTTTATGTATCACTATAAGTCTTTTCTTTATCCTGTTCAAAGGTTTCCGAAAGGGAGAACAATGGGCCTGGTGGGCAATTTTAATCGTGGGGTTAATTGCATGGGGTTTTGGTCTCATTACACAGATAGGTGAAGGAGATACTCTAAATATTATATTGCACCTGATTGGAATTATATTGTTCTTAGCCGGCATTATTCTACCGATAAAGGTATTTTTTGCTAAAAAGGCCTGATGATTTAAATTGTGGTAAATAAAGATGGATAATATAAGATGGACTTAAAAGAGATCAAAAACAGGAATGAGAAGGGATTATTGAAAAAGACCAATGTGGTTGGGGTGATGACCGGCTATAAGGTAAGCGGAGGACAAAAAACCGATGAATTGAGCATCGTATGTTTGGTAGAGAAGAAAATCCCGGAAAAGGAACTGAGGAAAAGAGACCTTATACCCAGCAAGATCAGTGAGAGCAGCACCGATGTCATACAGGTGGGTAAGTTAAGGGCTTTGCAAATAGACAAGAAAGCCAGGCACCGACCCTGTCCGATGGGAACTTCCGGCGGGCATTACATGATCACAGCAGGTACCAACGGAGAATTGCTCAGAGAAAAGAAAGAAGGCAAAACATGTATTGGAACCAACAATCATGTGGGGGCCAATTCAAATGATGCTGAGCCAGGGGATCCTTATCTGCAACCTGGCCCCCACGATGGAGGAACAGTGAGTAACGACACCATTGGAAGATTGCTGAGATTCGTGCCCATTGAATTTGAAGGGGAAACCAGTAAATGCACCTCTGCAAGATTTGCAGCCTGGCTTGTTAACATTCCTGCCAGGCTGTTCGGCAAAAAAACCCGTATGAAGCC
>JAGXLC010000131.1:2454-10253 GCA_018334875.1 Bacteroidales bacterium
TTTGCTATGTTGATAAAAAGAAACCCGAAGAAGCGCTGAGAAAAAAAGATATCATCCCACGATTTCTGGAAGATATACGAACGGACGTTATAGAGTCAGGGGAGATGCGGGCGATGTGAAACAAGAATAAAAACCTTCTTTTGGGAACTCATTTGCTATGAAGGAATCGGAGATTAAAGCAATTTGGTCAACGGAGGGAAAAATTGCCTTCATTAAGATTATCATGGAAGTTTTAAAAAATTCTCCTGTGGGTAAGATACATCTGTTAGTAAATATATAAGTTGATTGAAAAAATGGGCATTTTATCATTTTTTTCTTCATATGGCCAGTTTTTACTATACATTATCAATTTAATTCCTTTTATTGTGTAAAATTGTAACTATTTGCTTTTCTGTTTCATTTTGAAAGAGAGAACCAACCCTGAGTCTATTTTTAATGAATGTTTGTTATTGATTTTCAATTTATTTTTATTCTAAACAGGAGATATCAAACAAATGGAAAATCCAAAAAAAGGAAAGTCTGAGCAGAAAAAACGTTCAAGCTTTCGTGACATTTGGCAACTTATCATCAAACTGATTGTTGCGCTTTTGGTAATTGTATGGTTCATAAAGGAATATTTGCAGAATGATGAGCTCAATGTGATCAGCCTGATCATTCTGCTTATTCTGCTTGCTTTCATTATTTGGCTGATTCTTCGCCAAAAACATGTTGTCATACTGCGATGTAAACTCATTGCACCTGGCAGCTGTGTTAAGGGAGATCCAAACATTATCGCGGGAAAGATTCTTGAGCCGGTGGTAGGAGATGCATATGGCTTGGGATTTAGCCACTACCTGCTCGAAGTGCGTGATCCCGGTGCCAATCTGCTCACGAATGTGGTTATCTATCCTGATGGGTCAGGAAATCCAGACACTTCGCTTTCACAGGGAAACCATCCTGTAACCGGGGGAATGCTGGGCTGGATCGATATGGGCAAAGCTGTAAATGATGCCGGTATCATTCTGCTGACCTCCACCACCTTTGAAATTACCTTGCGCGTGTTTGGAATTGATGGCAGTGAGAAGGCTCCTCCTTGCATGCTGCATTTCGATGTCTCAGTAAACGAGGTATATATCAGACGTGTCAGCACACCCTGGGCCGTGGATTTTGTCGATCCGAATGAACAATTGAGGCGTGCCGATGATCCTGCTTCTGATTTGGCCACGATAGGGGGGAATATGCATGTGCGGGGAGCAGCAAACATTTATGGCTGTGCCGGAGAGAAAATTGATGAATATACCATTTGGGCCATTCCCGATCCATCTTTCTCATTCGTGCAGCCGGCACCATTTACATCGGTAACACCGCAGCCAGACTGGGTTGAAGTCAGCCACATAGAGTTCAAGAGTCAGACCATCAATGGTACAACCTATTCAGCCAATGATGTTCGGGCTTATAACATGCTCGACGGAGATCCAAATCCCGATATACTGACCAATACCTGGGGAACCAGAAAGGAGTGCATTTGTGTGCACATTGACATGACCCTTTCCTGTTCCTGCTGGAAAATTCCTGATTTAAAGGCGAGCGCATTCAACAGTAACTCCAAATTGCTGCCGCACAAACTCGATCCCAGCCATGAGGGAGGGACAGGTAAATTCACCTTTCTGCTTCAGGTAATTGATACTTCTGGAAATCAATACTATGACATCCAAAGAGCCTGGATCGACAATGAAAAAGAGGTTGCTAAGATCGAAGGCATTGCCGGGGTTAAACAATGCCAGGATTTGTATACACTGGACGCTAAGGGCAAATTTAAAACTGTCGAAATAGAGGGAACTGCCTGGGATGCGTTGATTGATCCCTCGGGCCCGGATCTCACCAAACCTACGAGCGACAACTTTGACAAGTATGAGGTTAAGTTCCAGAAACAGGGCGCTGCCGGTGAGGTGGAGGTCATTACCTCCCATTCGCCCGTTCCGGCCCGACCTGCTCCTGTTGGAACCGGGGTGCTTGCCAAGTGGGACCTTGAGTGGTTAAACAAGAGTACAAATCCTATGGGGCTTCCTGTAGATCAGCTGCTGGACAAAGGCGAGAGCTGCACATACAACCTGATACTCAGGGTTTGGGACTTAACAATCGTAAATGAACATGCACCGGGCATCCATTACTCCGGGAAAATAACTTTCCCCATAAAGATCATTAATGGTAGTGAACCTAAACCCTAAATTCTTTTATAATCCAACATAATTATGGAGGACAGAATCATGAAAAAATTTCGAAAAAACAGGGGAAGGCCTGAAATTGCCGCAGTCATCCCCGCACTCGTGATGGTTTTTTTGTTAACATCATGTATCTTTATGAAAATGAATCCTCCGGCAGATGCTGACAAGGCATTTTTGCCCGGCAACAATACGTGTTATCTGGCCACGGCAGCCAATATGCTGGCAGCTGCAGGATATGGTGATGGAGCAACTCTTCAGGCCAGGTCGGAGGACATCTATGGTGATTTAACGGGTCAGTTCGGCACTGCCAACAGTGGATGGACGGATGCTGCCCTTTCCTGGTGGCTGGGCTCAACCAATAACACCTGGGCCGGCAATCCTTATACGGTGGTTACTGTTTATGGCAATAAAATACCTAAATATCCCTGGGCCAATTCAAACGGGGCCAGGGATATCGCAAATGAGCTCCGAAATTGCAACTTAGTCGGATTGAGTATCAGCTGGCCAACAGATGCGGTAAATCCAGGTGGCAATCCCGTCATTGGCAGCGGAGGCCATGCAATTACCGGCTGGGGCGATAGAAGCTGGCTTCCTTGGAACGACAGAAACGATCCGATAAACAGTAATCCTTCCCGCTTGCGGGTTACCGATTCGGACCGGGAAACAGACGGTGATATCCAGGAATACAATTATGACAGCTATACCAGCCCCAATCCTGGAGGTGCGAATGAAGGAAACGGCTGGTATTGTGATTATGATAACAACCATCCTTACATTAAGCACATTATCGTTTTGTCACCTACCCAAACAGCGGCGGGGGTGGCAAATACCCAGCGGGTGGTAGGATCATACAGAATTCACCAGGACAGGGAAAGCGATGCTACTGATCTCCATTACCGGGTTGGAACCGATACGGAGATACTTTCTTATAATACTACCGTCAGCTGGGATCTAAATGCCATACCCGAAGTTGATGAAAATCAACCACAAAGGGATGAGCTTGACGTTAAGTGGGATTTTACCGATAACCCAATTCCAACTTGCAAGTGGGTGACCATTACCACAGAATTTATCCTCCGCAACTGGAATGCCATAAGCTATGAGGATGTGCATTTTACATACCCGGATGGTGTTGCTGGTGAGTTAATAGCACCGGTCAGCTGGGAGGTCCTTTCTCCCAAAGTGCAAAAAGCCGCTTCGATTCCTAATGTCACCGGAGGATATCTTATAGCCGCTTATGATATTATGGATCCTTCGAAGACAGAGGATAAAAATATGGTGGGTCAGTACCGGCTCTTGCATCAGTACAGTTACAATCAGTCTCCGGAAAGACATACCCTGGTTTTGAAAGGAAAGAAGGGATATAATATTACCAACCTTCGTATTGGTCATACCTATGGATATTTAAAAGAACAGGCTTTATGGGAGTTTCAGGAGTGGATGACCAGAAAGGATGATAAAAAGTACATGTTGGGTGAAGAACCCATAAGGATAAGTATAGACTGGACAGATAAATTGCCCTACCCAAAAGGTGAGGATATTGAAAAACGTATACCGGATATCAGGAAAGGTAAGTTGAAGGAATTACCGGACCAGATCCAAAAACCATAGTTGGTGGAAAGTTAAAATGTTCAGATCAGCCAGTCAAATATATTGCCATGCAATTATTATTGATTGAAGAATTATTGAGACTGCTGTTTATTTATTTCAACGAAAAGCCTGAATTGTTTACTTCTTTTTTTGATCAGTCCAGGTTTTTCGTTGGATTTCATTTTTGTTGCTCAAAGGGACGGTTTACCCAATTAAGCAGTACTTTCTAAGGAAATTAATTGGGAATATGAACTACAAAATTACAATTTATGGGGTATTATAGTTAGGTAATAATTCTGCAGATTATATTCAATTCCCAAAATAAATTCTTTTGGAATGCCTTATGAATGAAAAAACTAATATAGGTAATCAAGGGAAGGATATAAAACGTTTGTCTGCTCCTTCCATATCCTTGCCAAAAGGTGGTGGTGCGGTCAAAGGGATAGATGAAAAATTCTCTGTTAATCCTGTAAATGGAACTGCCTCACTTAATGTACCGGTTTACACTACTCCGGGCCGTTCTGATTTTCATCCCAGCCTCTCACTGCAATATGATTCAGGTGCAGGAAACGGGCCATTTGGACTTGGATGGGGCCTTTCCATTCCCTCAATAACAAGAAAAACAGACAAAGGATTGCCCAGGTACCGTGATCAGGAAGATTCGGATACCTTTATCTTGTCAGGGGCGGAGGATCTGGTTCCTGCTTTAAAATGGGATGTGGTTAATGAAAAATGGAAGGATGACCGTTTCGAAAGCGGTGATGGTGAGTACACCATTCGACGCTATCGTCCTCAAATTGAAGGACTTTTTGCCCGGATTGAAAAATGGGAGCATAAAACTTCTTGTGAAGTTTATTGGATATCTGTTTCAAAGGACAATGTAACAAGCATTTTTGGTAAAAGCAACAATGGACGGATTTGCGATCCTAAAGACAATTCCCTTGTTTTTCAATGGCTGTTGGAGGAAAGTTATGATGACCGGGGAAATATTATCATTTACGAATACAAAGCAGAAAATGATCAAAATATTGATCCTTTCCTGCCCCGGGAAAAGAACAGGCTTACCAATGGTTATGCCAATAAATATGTAAAATCTGTCAGATACGGAAATCAAATACCTTATCAGAAAGATGGCTGGCACTTCGAAGTTGTCTTTGATTACGGAGAACATGATCCGGATAATCCCGGTTTAAATGAGACCCAAACATGGCTTGCTCGCCAGGACAGTTTTTCAAGTTTTCGCGCAGGTTTTGAGATCAGAACCCAACGGTTGTGCCAAAGGGTGCTTATGTTTCATCATTTTTCTGATGAATTGGAAATTGCTCCTTATCTAGTCCGTTCAACGAATTTTTCTTATAAGGAAAGCCCCGTAGTTACTTATATGACATCAGTAAACCAAGTCGGATACAAATGGAATGGTGATGAATATAACATGAAATCCCTGCCACCGCTTGAATTTACCTATTCAGAGGTGGAGCTCAATGAAGTTGTCCAAACCATTGGTGTGGAAAGCCTGGAGAATCTTCCTGCCGGGCTTGATGGACGACAATATCAATGGGTGGATCTGGATGGCGAAGGGATTTCCGGCATATTAACAGAACAAGGCAGAGGTTGGTTCTATAAACGAAATTTGGGGAATGTTCCTTTTGGTCCGGCTCCGGCAACTAATGATGAACCACCGGCACCGCCCCTATATCATGACCCGGAAACCGTTCAATTTACAGCGGGTAAGCTTATTACCACCAAGCCTTCCCTGGCCAGTCTGCAGACCGGCCGATCTCAAGTAATGGATTTAGCAGGTGACGGCCAAAAAGACCTGGTGTTACTGGATGATCCTGTAACCGGTTTCTTTGAACGATCCAATGACAGGAGATGGAACAATTTTGTTGCACTTTCAGCCCAACCTCAAATCAATTGGAATGATCCCAATCTCAGATTTATCGATCTGAACGGAGATGGTCACACCGATATTTTAATTTCCGAAAATGACATTTTCATCTGGTATCCTTCAAAAGCGGAAAAAGGATTTGGTTCTCCTGAATATGTCGTTAAAAAACTCGATGAAGAGCAGGGCCCGACTCTGGTTTTTGCTGATGCTGCCCAATCGGTTTACCTTGCAGATATGTCCGGTGACGGATTAACCGATATTGTCCGGATCAGAAACGGTGAAGTCTGTTATTGGCCCAATTTAGGTTATGGGCATTTCGGCACAAAAGTGACTATGGACAATGCCCCCTTTTTCGACTCACCATATCAGTTCAATCAAAACCGGATTCGCCTGGCAGACATTGATGGTTCCGGGACAACAGATATTCTATATTTGAGTCACAATACCGTTCAAATCTGGTTCAATCAATCGGGGAATGGCTGGAGTTCACTTTATGAATTGGAGAATTTTCCAAAGATTGACAATCTTTCTTCCCTTATGGTAATTGACTTGTTGGGCAACGGCACTGCCTGTATTGTGTGGTCATCACCCCTGCCCAAAAACAATGGGCATCCCATGTGCTATATTGATTTAATGGGAAATAAAAAACCTCATTTGATGCTGTCGTTAAAAAACAACATGGGAGCAGAAACTACATTGCAATATGCTTCTTCTGTAAAATTCTACCTGGAAGACCTGGCTGCAGGAAATCCCTGGATTACACGCTTACCTTTTCCCGTACATGTGGTTGAAAGAATTGAAACCCGTGAACTGGTTACGAACTCTAAATTTGTAATGCGGTACCGATATCACCATGGGTATTTTGATGGAAGTGACCGCGAATTTCGGGGTTTTGGTTTGGTGGAACAATGGGATACGGAAAGTTATTCACCATTTCAAAACCATGACGGTGCGGCTATAAAAGTGCAATCCCGGGAAAAAGAGTTTCATCAGCCACCGGTATACACCAAAACCTGGTATCATACAGGAGGTTATCAGGATCGTCAAAATATCTCACAACAATATAAAGATGAATACTTTAAGGGTGAATCAAATGCCTGGCTGTTACCTGATACTGTTTTGCCATCGGGGTTAACTGCTAAAGAAGAAAATGATGCATGTCGTGCCCTCAAAGGGAGTATGTTAAGACAGGAAATTTATGCAATCGACGGATCAGAACAAAGCAAAAATCCTTATCAGATTACGGAAAGCAATTATGAGGTTAAATGGCTCCAGCCAATGCAGAATTTTCCACATGCTGTGTTTTTTACCCATGATCGTGAAACATTAAACTATTACTATGAACGTAACCCGGATGATCCGCGGATCAATCATAATATGGTATTAGAAGTTGATAATTATGGCAATTTGAAAAAAACAGCGGAGATTGGTTATCCCCGACGTACTTCTCATGATCTATACCCTGGGGAACAAACACGCCCTTTAATTCTGTATAAAGAAAGAAATTACTTTAATCAGGAAGATGGCGGAATATATTGGTACCGAGCCGGCGTTCCCACCGAAACAAAAAATTTTGAATTAACCCTTGCAGTTTTTCAGGAAGGATATAGAAAGTTTGAAATAAATGAAATAAATAACTTTTTGAATGATCAGAATTTGGAGGAGATTCCCTATGAAGAAATTTCCGGTTACCACAACCCCCAAATACGTTGTATAGAACACAACCGGATAATCTATTATAAAGACAATTTGGAAGGACCCCTACCCTTAAACCAGGTGGAATCACTTGCCATCCCTTATGAAAACTACACCCTTGTTTTCACTCCCGGCTTGCTTGAACACATATTCGGCACTCGCATTGATGAGTCATTATTAATAAATGAAGGCCAATATCGAAAAGGAGCTACCCTGAAAAGCCAGGGAATTTTTCCTGAAGATGATGCAGATGATTTATGGTGGATTCCTTCGGGGATTCAAATATTTAATCAGACACAGTTTTATCTGCCTGTAAAAGTGATTGATCCTTTCAATGCGGAAACAACAATTGAATATGATGATTATACGCTTACACCCTTAAGGACGGTTGATCCGTTAGGAAGCATTGTAAACGCCGAAAT
>JAGXLC010000132.1 GCA_018334875.1 Bacteroidales bacterium
CCTTAACCTTAACCTTCATCCATCAGCTTCCTCATCAGCTCAACGAAATCAAAGATATCCCGCTCTGAGGTATCAAAGGAGGTCATCAAACGTACTACCGAATGATTATGATCCCAGACATAAAACAGAAATTCCTTTTGCAGCTCAGGAATGATTTCAGGGGGAACTTTGGCAAAAACCCCGTTGGCTTCCACCTTCTGTGTTATCTCGATTCCTTCTATTTTTGAGGCTTCCCTGGCTAGAAGCCGGGCCATTTCATTGGAATGTCTGGCGTTTTCATACCACAGATTATTGGAAAGGTATCTCAGAAACTGGGCGGAGATAAAACGCATCTTACTGGCAAGCTGCATGCCTTGTTTGCGGATGTATTTAAATTCCTCTTCAACGATATTATTAAAAAAAAGGATGGCTTCGCCATACATCATGCCATTCTTGGTACCGCCGAAAGAGAGCACATCAACACCGGCATCCCGGGTAAATTCTTTGAACCCTTTATCCAGGGTAACTGCAGCATTTGCGATACGGGCACCATCCATATGAAGATACATATTGTTTTCATGTGCAAACTCGGCAAGTGCCTTTATTTCATTTTGTGAATAGATAGTACCAAGCTCAGTGGCCTGAGTGATAGAGATAAACCTGGGTTGAGAATGATGTTCAAAGCCAATGCCTTTTATGTGTTTCCTGATCTTTTCGATACTCAGTTTTCCATCTTCGGTCTCAACCGGTAAAAGTTTGATGCCGTTGAATTTTTCAGGGGCTCCGCATTCATCTTCATGGATGTGGGCAGTTTCAGCACAAATCACCGAATGATACGAACGGGCGAAGGCCCCCAAGCCCAATACATTAGCTGCCGTCCCTAAAAAAACAAAATAAGTTCCTGTATCTTCGCCAAAATATTCTCTGAACTTGTCACTGGCCTCGCGGGTATATTGATCATCACCATAGGCAAGGACATGTCCCCTATTGGCTTCCTGCAGTGCAATGAAGATCTCATGATGTACACCGGAATTGTTATCGCTCGCAAATCCTCTCATATATATTTTTTTAATTAGATTTTCCGGATGTATCGATATCCCAATACTCCCGAATAAAAAAGTCCGGGAAGGAAAAATCCCGCCCGGACAAAATTAAGATTTTATGAATAAATTCAGATTTAATCCCGCTTAAAACTGTTCATCGTATTTGGTCCAAAGTTTATCACCCAGATTCCAGGCTTTTTCCACAACTTTATTTCCCCACTTGTTGGTATGGTTTGTAAGAATTGTTTTTGCCTTTTCAGGATTCTCTTCATACATATTCAGGGCTTTCTTATCAATTTCCGATTGCCGGTTAAAAAGCTCCTTCTGCCAGGGATTCCATACTGTATCTATATCCTTATGCATGTCACCCCACCTTTGGGCAGCCAGTGTGCCAAGCCTGTTGAATGCCCACCATGCAGACTCCCGGGTGTAGCCATCGGTTCTTCCCGGAGTGCTGTAAGATTCTGGCAGTTTTGTTGTTCCGGCATAAACCGGGATATAAATTGATGAGGCAATGTTATCCTGAGCCAGCCATACTACTCCTCCTATTTCGTCAGGCAGCCAGCTCCGGCATTGAATGATGGTGCCATACATGGTATACCATCTGGCGATGGTTCGTTCACCAAGAAATCTGATGTCTCCGGTTTCTTCATCAACCTGATACCAGCTCCCGCTCACATCATCAATAGCCAACTGGTCATAGGGCATAAAAGGATTGGCCAGCGGTGAAATTTCCTGCTTCCCTTCTTCATTTTCCCAGGTAATATTCCGCCGCATATCATAGGGGGTACCCTGATAATAGTCCTTAAATACATTTACCAGATCGATGAGTGCCACCTTTTCATCGGGTTTGACAGAAAAGGGATAATTTTCAGATGTGGGACTCAGATCAAGTGATGGAGCAAGCAGATCGAAAACCCTCCACTCTCTTCTCCGGGCAGCTATGGATTTACGGCTTTCCGGCGCATAAGCATAACAGAATTCAAAGGGTCCTTCCTCTTTATCCCACCATCCTTTTTCTTTGGCTACTTCAAAAACATTATCTGAGGCCATAAAATTTCCGGGATCGTCGGCATTGATCTGTCTTATCCTTGAAGCATTGGCATTCACTGAAATGTGGTCGTCGGGTACGCGCCGGGCAGCCCAGATAGAACCAACTTTTCCTTTGCCGGGACCGACGACCTCAAAATGCCAGACCTCCTCTTCATCAGCAATGGTAAGGCATTCGCCATAATCATTCCACCCATATTTTTGAGTCAGCCTGCCGGCCAGTTTTATGGCTTCCCGCGCCGTGGTGGCACGCTCGAGCATAAGCTGACACAGACGCTGGCAGTCAATCAAACCCTCGTCGGATTGAAGCTCATCCCTTCCTCCGAATGTGGATTCGCCAATGGCTAACTGATGCTCGTTCATACTTGGATAAGCCGTATTCAGATAACCATGGGTCTGATCTACCTGTGGGATCTCTCCTATCTGCTCATGCTTATAGGCAGGCATGGCCTGGGAGGAATCATTTACCCTTTTATACATGGGAACTGTAGCATCGGATTCATGATCCCCGGGAGGTTTAATATTCATCCAGGAACGGGTGCGATGACTGTCATCTGTGTGGGATGTAATAACAGATCCGTCAGCCGTCGCATCTTTTCCTGCCGTTATACTGGTGCAGCCCTCCGGAAAGCCGCCTACCCAATCGGCTTTCGATTGCGAAAATCCGTAATTCGGATTTATAAACAATGAAATAACCAATAATACCGGTAATTGAATAATTTTTCGTTTCATAGCTTTTCATAATTTTAAGGCCCCAAAATAATAAAATTGATCACAACTCCATTGTTATAAAATTGTTTAAAACCATTAAAAATATGGTTTAATAAACGGGAATTTCATATTACTTTCATTAGCGTAACATTTTATTAAAAAACTGAATTTTAAATTGATTTATATGCCAAATTCAGAAACTCTGCTCGTATTACCATGGAACCCGCATGTTACTCATGTTCTTGTTGTGAAGGTTCCTGGATGCGGGTTTCACACATCTATTTTATATTGAATTTATTGATTATGTTATATTTATTATAATAAACAATCATTTTCTCCCGTATATGATAAATTATTTTTTTTATGGACGTTTCAATCCAAAAAAATTTATATATATTGTCAGAATGATTGACACGCTATCTGGGATGAGATAATTGTAAAACAAAACGAAGCAATTGTATGGATAACAGTAAAAAGGACAAAATGGAGCTGAAAAGGAATATCTACAACAGATGTCTTGAAATTCTGGAGAACAATGCTGAAACCGCCAGAAAAACCATGAATGAAATACAGATTGACGCCAATGAAGCCGAACAGGAACACGATGTTTTTGACGGTTCGCGCGCTGAACTGTTGCGAGAGCGGGATATATATGCCGAACAACTTCAAAAGGCAGTAGATGACATTCACATATTGAAAAAAGTATCTTTCGACGAACTGGAAGATAAAGTGGAGTTTGGAGCCGTTGTCATTACAAACAAACAAAAAATATTCATTGCATTGGGTCTGGGTAAAGTGGAAGTCGATGGAGACACTTACTTCGTGATCTCTAAAGATGTTCCCATATACAAAGCCATGGAAGGTCTGCAGAAAGGCGATACCTTCCAGTTCAACAACAATACATTTGAAATAAAAGATGTATTCTGAGAAGAAGTTGGTCCCGCCTTCTGCGGGAGCAAACCGCAGTTGGCAAAACCTCCGGCAAAGTGCAGCAGAGATTTAATTTGCGTTCCTGATATAAGTGAAGACGAGAAGAGGAGAAGAGGAGAAGAGGAGAAAAGGAGAAAACGGGAAGACGGTAGTGATGGGGTTGAGTCACTGAGTAGACCAATCAATCAACCAATCAACCAATCAATCAATCAATCGTTATAATTATACATAAATATCTTGATATCAGTAAGCCATGACCAAACTAAACTTGCGGGGGAAAGATCTGCAGCGCATCGGTTTTGCCGACGACCGTGCCATGAGCATAGCAAAAAACGTAATGCTCAAATATTACAAACATAACAACAAGGCAGAAGCCCTCGATATCTTAAAAAAGGTGCACAAAAACCCCAACAAATTTATTAATCATCCGCATTTGGGAAAAATAGCGGAGGTGCTTGTCGAAAAAACGCAGTCGCAAAAGAAAATTTCAATCAGCCTGGATAACAAAAAGCCCTATAAAATATACGGAGCGGAAAGGATAGAAAAAGGAGCCCTGGACCAAATGGCTACTGCCATGCAATTGCCCATCTCTCTTCAGGGTGCGTTGATGCCGGATGCTCATCAGGGGTATGGCCTGCCCATTGGGGGTGTGCTGGCGACCAAAAATGAAGTGATCCCATATGGGGTGGGCATGGATATTGGATGCAGAATGTGCATGTCCATTTATGATCTGGATGTGGACCAGATCACCAAAAACCAGACGCGATTGAAAAGCCTGCTTACAGAAAAGACCCGCTTTGGAAGGGCCGAATTTAAAGAACCCAAAAACCATCCCATATTGGAGCGACCGGAACTTAATGAAATCGGTTTTTTAAAAACATTGAAAAAGAAAGCTCATGACCAATTGGGAAGTTCGGGACATGGCAATCATTTCGTGGATATCGGCCTGTTGGAGCTCAAGGAATATATTCCTGAGAAAGACCTGCAACCCGGAAATTACTTTACCATTCTTTCCCATTCCGGTTCCCGGGGACCGGGAGCTGAGATAGCACGGTATTATACAAAAATAGCCATGGATAAATGCGATCTGCCTAAAGGAGCAAGGGCTCTGGCCTGGCTGGATTTGTCAAGAGAAGAAGGAATTGAATACTGGAAGGCCATGAACTGGGCCGGAGATTATTCAGCAGCCAACCACCATGTAATTCATGAAAAACTCTCAGAAGCGCTCGGAAATAAACCCCTGGCCATGCTGGAAAACCACCATAACTTTGCCTGGAGGGAAAATCTTCCTTCCGGGCAAGCCGGGATCATTCACAGAAAAGGGGCCACACCGGCTCACAAGGACGTATTAGGTATTATTCCCGGATCTATGGCTTCTCCCGGTTATATCGTGCGGGGCAAAGGCAATGCAGAAGCGCTCAATTCCGCTGCTCACGGTGCAGGAAGGGTTATGTCGCGTAGTCAGGCCAAAAAACAATTTCAGGCAAAGGAACTGCAGGAAATGCTCAATGAAAAAGGCGTAGTGCTGATTGGTGGAGGACTCGACGAATCTCCCCTGGCTTATAAAGATATCAATGAAGTAATGCAACTGCAGGAGGATATGGTAGATATACTGGCAGAATTTAAACCGAAGATTGTAAGGATGGAATAATGCAGTATGCAGTATGCAGTATGCAGTGTGCAGTTGAAAAATCTGGAAAAGGGAAATATCTTTTATTCAAATATATTAATAGATTTGTCAAAGAAATACTGGACTTATGGACCAAAACACCCAGGCATCTCCCTTTGAGTTGGCATCTAAGTTTGTAAACAGCACCGACCGCAACATATTTCTTACCGGAAAGGCGGGCACAGGCAAAACCACTTTCCTGAAAAAAATTGTTCGAAACACCCATAAAAAGGTGATGGTGGCTGCTCCAACAGGTATTGCAGCCATAAATGCAGGAGGTGTTACCCTGCATTCGCTGTTTCAGCTACCTTTTGGCAGTTTTCTTCCCTCCTCTCAACCCATCGGTGATGAAATTATCAATACACAAATCAGTACACCCCAGTCCTTAAAGAAATCCCTCCGCATGAACAGTCATAAACGCAAGCTGATCAATGAAATGGAAGTGCTGATCATCGATGAGGTGAGCATGCTTCGGGCGGATATACTGGACGCTATTGACACGGTGCTGCGGTATGTTCGCAAAAGGAATGGCATGCCCTTCGGAGGGGTTCAGATGGTATTTATTGGCGACTTGCTTCAGTTACCTCCTGTTATCAAGCAGGAAGAAAAAAAGTATCTGGAATATTACTATACCACCGGTTTCTTTTTTGAGGCAAGGGCATTGCAGGAAGCCCGTCCGTTGTATATTGAGCTGGAAAAAATATTCCGGCAGACCGACCAACAATTTATAGAAATCCTGAACCACTTCCGGGATAATACCGTAACCAGCAAAGATCTGGATATACTGAACAGTCATTACAAACCCTCCTTTAAACCCAAATCCGACGAAGGCTATATCTTCCTCACCACACACAATAAAAAGGCGGATGCGATCAACCGAAGGGCTTTGAAGAATCTTCCGGGGAAATCGTTTCAGTTTACAGCCAAAGTTGAGGGAGATTTCGGCAAGCACCTCTACCCTGTTGACTATACGCTCGAACTGAAAAAGGGTGCCCAGGTCATGTTCATAAAGAATGATTATTCCGGGGAGAAACGCTACTTTAACGGCAAGATCGGTACCGTAACGGCACTGTCGGAAGAAGAAATTGAAGTAAGCTTTGACGACGGGACACCCCCAACCGAAGTGGAACCTTATACATGGGAAAACAAACGATACTCCCTGAACAAAAACACCAATGAAATTGAAGAAAACATGAAGGGGTCCTTTACCCATTTTCCCATCAAACTGGCCTGGGCCATAACTGTGCACAAAAGCCAGGGACTGACTTTTGAAAAAGCCATTATTGATGTCTCCGAAGCTTTTGCTCCCGGCCAGATATACGTAGCCCTCTCGCGCCTGGTTTCCCTGAAGGGGCTCGTACTCAATGCCCCACTTCCCTACAACATGCTGGAACCGGATGAAGCGCTGAAGCATTTTTCTAAAAACAAACTTTCACCGGAAACACTTGAAAAGGAATACCACAATGAATTGCCAAAATATATTTGTAATTATATTTCAGAAGCTTTTAATTTTCATCCCCTGAATGAAGAAATCCGTCAGCATATCAACAGCTATTATAAAGATGAAAAGCAATCGGCCAAACAAAAATATAAAAATTGGGCTGTTCAGCTCCAAAAAGATTTTCAGGAGGTTGAAAATGTTGGCAACAAATTTCAGAACCAGCTAAAAAGAATGACTAATTCCGGGGATCCTCAATGGCTCAATAATCTTCAGGAACGGGTGAAGGCTGCCAAAGAATACTTTGAAACCCGACTGAAACCATTCACCCATAAGATCAGGCAACACATCAGCTCCCTGTCTAATGAAACGGGAGTCAAACAATACATCAGGGAACTCCGCGATCTGGAACATTCATTTAACAGCCAGATTCAATCCATACAGAAATCTGAGGCGCTGCTTGATGCGGTCATCGGGAATAAGGAACTTACCCGGGAAAACCTCCAAACAAAGGCATTTAAAGAAAAAGAGAAGGCACCCGCCAGGCCTGAAAAGCCAAAACAAAACAAAGGCTCAGGCAAGAATAAAACACCTACCAAAGAAATTAGCCTGCAGATGTTTCAGAAAGGCAAAACCATTGAAGAGATTGCAGCAGAAAGGTCGCTGGCCGTTTCCACCATTGAAGGACACATGGCGCACTGGGTCAGAGAAGGAACTTTGCCGGCGGAGCAATTTGTAAACCAGGATAAGCTGGAGAAGATCATTTATGTAGCTCAACATCTGAATTCCACCAAATTAAACGATATCAAAGCGAAACTTGGCGACGAATACACCTACAGCGACCTAAAGTTTGCTGTCGCACATCACCGCTTTAACCTGGAGCAGAAAGAACAATAAGGGCAAACCTTCTCATATACCGGTTTGCCCTTTGATTCTGCTATTTTACTTTGCATCCCTTATGCCAGGGATACTTCCAACTGAACAATCACCGTCAGGTTTGGGCTGCTATGGGTTCATTTTCATAGGGCATAGAAAAATAGGCGATGATATGAATGATCCACCCGGCAAAAATGACCAATGAGCCCACAAAGAAAATAACGAGCGCGATGGCGCCTATAAAATATAGCAGACCTGCCGTCTTGAAAAGTTTCACGCCGGTTTGTCCGGCAAGAACTGATAAAGCTTTATAGACAAAATAGAACCCAACGATTGATCCCGCAAGCATGATAAGAGCTCCCGCAATGGTTGCTCCGCTTCCAAATATCAAACTTGTTATTTCAGGAATGTTAAGTGTTTCAGGGTCCTGCAAGGATAATGAAACAGCCGTTGCTCCAACAGCAATAGCAATAATAATACCCCCAATCAGGTTGGCTCCTACATAAATGATGGTGCCGGTGAGCGCATTATTAAAAACATCAGGCTTTTCATAAACTTTTGAAAAATAGTAATGTGAGATCAATAAAAGTACTAAGGCAGCTAATCCGGCCAGAAAACCGATAAGCGGGATAATTGCCGCAACAGGTAACAAAATACCTACACGTCCTAAAGTAATAGCTTGGCTTTTCATAATGTTTGTATTTTTGGTTATCGTTAATTGGTATGCAAGTTAGTAATAATATTCAATGAATGCAAATCATTTCGGTTGCTTTTAGCCAAAAAAGTTAATATATTTTCGTCCTTTAATTGGATACAATCTATTTTAATTTTCATGTCTATGGCAACATCGAAAACAGAAGCAGGAAAGCTATTTAAAGCACAGTGCGAATCTAATCCTTGGGAAATCAAACCCTTCGGCGCGGGAAGATTTTCCGAAACCTTCTACATTCAGGATGAGAAGGAGGGCGAATACATCATGCGGATAGCCCCTTCGGATACCTTGCTTCAACTGTTTTATGAATACAGAATGATGCGCCAGGAGCCGGAAATCCATGCAAGGCTGCTTAACGAGACCACCGTTCCTGTACCTCGTATTATTGCTTACGATTTCAGCCGGACCCTTATTGACAGGGATTATCTGATCATGAACAAGCTGTCGGGAAAGCCTCTGAGCGAAACTTCCCTTTCAAACAAAGCCTTTATCAGGGCATTTAAAGAATGGGGCGAATATGTCCGGGAGATTCATTCAGTCAGTGAACCCGATAACCGTTTTGGCTACGTGGGGGCTCATCATCCTATGGAACCCCAGGATTCCTGGAAGGAAGCTTTCCGCATCATGTACTGTAAAATGCTGGACGATATCAAAAAGCAGGGTATCTACGACGAGGAAACCTATGATATGGCCTACCAGCTTCTTGAAGACAACCTGGAAGTGTTCAATCACTGCCAAACTTCCCGCCTCTGCCACGGCGACCTGTGGGTGACCAATCTGCTGGTAGATGAAGACGGAAATGTAACCGGGCTCATCGACTTTGACCGCGCCTGCTGGGGCGATATCGAATGGGACCTGGCCATTGCCGAATATTGCGGTGTTACCCGACCACCCTTCTGGGAAGGTTATGGGGAAAAAATCGATACCCACACGGGCGATGCCAACATCCGACGAATGTTTTACCTCCTTTATGAACATCAGAAATACATCATCATTGCTCTGAGCGAACGCCGCAACGATCCGGAGGGCGCCAGGCGCTATGCACGGGAATCGATGGAAATTATGAAACAGTTTAAGCGCTCGGGAGATATTCTCGTGTGAATCGATGGTTTAACAGGCAGGCAGAAGGTTGCAGAAAAAAATGAGAGTCATTCGGTTGTCATTCGGTTGTATTCGCAGGAATGCTTAAGCGAACCATCAAAGGAAATTAATATCTATAAAACTATACCAAAGCATGACTTTACTTGATCATTAGAAAAAAGTTTGACTTATAATTTCAAATTGCCACCAGCATGAAAAGCAATAACCCGGTCTCATACAAAAACGAAGAAACAACAAAAACTTCCTGGAAAACAGCAAAATTTTCCGGCTTGAAATACAAGTGGATATTCTTACTATCCGGATTGATGTTTCTCTTTTCCTGCGGCCAACAGGAAAAACAACCCCCGGAACCCGTCCGGCTGACGCTGGAACAGGCCAATAAGCTCGCCGAACTGCCCCTTGCCTGCATGCAAAACGAATACCCCAACAAGCCGGGACACGTGCTGGGTGGTGAAGAATACCTTAAAGAACCCCATAAACAGCACCCCGCATTTTACGGATGTTTTGACTGGCATTCCTCTGTTCACGGCCACTGGTCATTGGTAAAACTGTTGAAGGAATATCCCGGGCTGGAGAAGGCTGACACGATCCGGTTAAAGCTTCGGGAGAACATCACGAAAGAACACA
>JAGXLC010000133.1 GCA_018334875.1 Bacteroidales bacterium
ACGTACTCCCCCGTCATACCTTCTTCAGGATCATCATCCGGTATGGCTGTGTTCATAATCGCTTGAGCCGCTACCGTATTCAAATCAGGATCATCCAGATATTCTCCGCAGTAAGCCAATGCCGGAAAGATTCCCAGTTTTCCTATGCGGGTGATAATCTCTTTCTTTTCGCCGGTAGACCGGGTGAAGGCCATCAGTTCGCGGTAATAAAGCAGCTTTTGAGCAGCGAGCTCACCGGAACCGGAGATCAAATCAAGAGAACCATCAAAAGCCGTAGTGCGGAGCTTGCGGCTGTCTTCCCTATCCACTATCCGAAACAGGGAATCAAGCACTTTCGTGCTTGTCCACTGGCTCAGCGTTTGCACAGCAGCCATCTTAAGCGCAGGGGAACCTATCTCATAAATCTCCATCACACCCCCTATGGCTGCCTGGCTTCCAATCTCCGGGAAGAGATTTAGGTATTCCTTTTGCTTACCAACGGAGGTTTCCTTCATGTTTTGCAGTACCCGAGTAATCAACGTATCCTGGTTATCCGAACGGCTGATCATGGATTCGATAACATTCCCGGTGGCAGCCAGTTCTTCATCATCTTCCGTTTGGTTGAAGGCCTCCAGTACATCATCCAGATTTTCAGATTTGGCTGTATTTTCAAGGGCTTTCCAGGCAGTAAGCCGGATGTTCCGGTCGGCACTGCCGGTTGCTTCCTGAAGGACCATCTCGTTATATTCATCCGCATGTCTTGTCCCGATCAATTCCAATACAGCGGTTTTGGATATATCCGGGTAGTCCTGGTACCGGTTCGTAAGCTCCGGCAGAAAATGTTCAGGAGCTATGGTCATCAATGCCTCTTTGGCAAGTTTCACTTCGGCCGTTCTGTCTGAGTGCAGTATGCCAGCTAATCCGGGTACCGCCTTTTCACGGGCCAATTGGGTTAACGCTGGAATGGCTGCCTTTCGAACAGCCTGGTTTTCATGTTCCAGGGCATCCTCAATCAAAGGAATTGCTAAAACATCACCGCGTTCTGCAAATGCATGGATGATCTCTGCTTTTACGTGGGGGTCATGTTTGTTATAAGCCTCCATTAAGTCATGTAATACCTGTTCTCCCTTTAATTCACTGCTCAAAGAAAGCGCCGCACGGCGATATTCCGGGTAAGGTGTTTCCAGTGCATCCATTATTGCTTCCAGGGCTTCATTTCGGCTGTAGGTTACCAGTATATTCAGCGCCTGTATGCGGGTGTGAACAAGCTCCCGATCGTCACATGCTTCTATAATGGTGTAGCACAAGGATTCCATGGTTTCCATGTTGCCTTTTACTCCGAGACGACCGGCGTAAGTAAGCAAGGAAGATACTGCGTTATCCGGAGAATAATCAAAATTATTGTTTCGTGCAGCTTCCAGCAACACATCCTTTGCTTCCGGAGAACCCGAACTGGCCAGCGCCCGAAGGGATACTTTCCTGAGATTTCCCGAAGATTCACGGGCCAGATTTTTCATTTCCTCCAAATAATTGTGGGAGTGTAAGTCACCCAGTGCATTGACAACAGCGAGAAGCACGGTTTCATCGGATGATTCCAGTGCCTCACCGAGCGCTTTTTCCGCTTCAGAAGTTCCTGTTTCCGCAAGGGCCATTGCAGCCCGATCGCAAAGCTCAGGATGATCAAGATAGTTGGCCAATATGGGAACAGCCTCATTTCCGCCCACTCTCTCCAGTTGTTCAATTAAAAAATCTTTGATGGCCACGTTGTTTTCTTCTTCCAGGGAGCTGAGCAGAGCGCGGGAAACCATTTCACGATGTTCGCTTCCCTTACCGCCTGTAGCATATCTTGTTACACTACCCAGGGCATACCGTACCAATGAATCGCCTCCCGTTTCCGGTGGTGCCAAAAGCTTTGAAAATTCTACAATCCCTTCTTTCTCCAGTGCGATCATATCCTCCATCAGGGCATCCTTTTCTTCAATGCTGCCGGCGGGCATCTCATTGAGCAGGTCGGCTATTTTGGTTTTCAGCGTTCTTTCATCGTCTATGTCCCGCTCCTGAGTGAGACCATGCTGGGATAAAAGGATGAAAAACAGCAGGCAGATTATATAAAAACGTCTCATAGTTAAAATTTTTTTGATTACAAATGCATTAAATGAACCACGGGGTTCGCATAGATTGATTTATCAGCCGGTTGGCTCCCTCATCACCTATAAACTTTTGCCGCTTGGGATCAAATCTCAAAGTGCGTCCGAGTCTCAGTGCAATCTTGCCCAGGTTCACCAATGTACAGGAACGATGGCCGTTGGCCTCGTTCAATGCGAACTTCTCCCGTGTCTTGACGGCATGGTGAAAATCTCCAATTTGTGGTTGGGGATCGGGCAGAGATGCCACTTTTTTCTCTAAATTGGGGATGTCGGATTTAAATCCTTTGTAAAGCTTTCCTTTCGGCCCTTCAATGAAGGCGGCATCCTGATCCCGGTTTTCTCCATCCAGGATGATCTGACATCCATCCTCATAGGTCATCTCAATTCTTCTCCAGGGCCGGACTGCATCGGGATGCTGCTGTTGTGTGTCCGCTTTGATCAGTACAGGGCTGGTATGATCTTTTTCCAGGATATACTGCACAGGGTCCATGTAATGCTGGCCCATATCTCCCAGTCCGCCGCCATCATAATCCCAGTAGCCACGGAACACATAATGCACCCTGTCGGGGCTGTAAGGCTTATAAGGAGCAGGACCCAGCCAGAAGTCATAGTCCAGTTCTTCGGGAGCAGGTTTATAAGAAGGACTAGTGGTTCCGCTGTGATGAAACTTCCAGTTAAAACCAGTTACTCCGCTGATGGTGACTTTAAGAGGCCAGCCCAATAACCTGTTTTCCACAACTTTTTTGATGGGTTGAACAGTGGTACCGAAACCATAGAATTGGCCGCGGAACCTGAACCAGGTATTCAGGCGGAATATCCGGTCGTTTCGTTGCACAGCCTCCACGATTTTCTGGCCTTCCCCGATGGTTCGGGTCATAGGTTTCTCACACCAAACATCCTTACCTGCATTGGCGGCATCCACGGAAATAATGCCATGCCAGTGCGGGGGTGTAGCGATATGCACAATGTCAATATCTTTCCTCTGTAATACCTCCCGGTAATCGGAATAGCCTTTTACACCTTTTCCGGCCTGTTCAAGGGCCAGCTCCAGGTGCCGGCTGTCAACATCACAAACAGCCAGTAATCGGCCGGGATAATCGATATGATTTCTTCCCATACCACCGACGCCTATGATGGCCTTGGTCAGCTCATCACTCGGAGCGGTGTAACCCCGGCCTCCCAAAACATGCCTGGGAACAAACATGATACCTGCAAGGGAAGCCGCTGAAGTTTTAAGAAATTCACGACGGTTGAGTTGCTTTTTTTTCATAACTCTTAGCTTTATAAATATATACCTTAATGATTCAGGAAAAGAATAATCTTCAGTATCAAAAGTCCTAACCCGAATTATTCTAGAATAATTCTGACGCTATTGAAAAACCTGGCTTTTTGTTTCAATAAATCTCGCAAAAAAGCCGGTTTTTCTAATGCGGGGTTGCCTGCATCCCTCCCGCAAACCATCCCACATTCAAAAACTTTCCCGCTTACCAGCGGGATTCGTTTTTGAATAATGCAGGCTAAAGATAATTTTTTTTAATGCAATTTCAAAAAGAAATCTATAGAAGGATGAAGCGGGAACGAATGGTTAACATAGCAAATGAAACTTAAATCCAACTTAATGATCAGGTGATAAAGACGAAATCATTTCCATATCTTTAAGATTGTTCTGATCATTTTCCTTAATATTGTTTCCCAAAAATTCGGTTTTCTCAATTTTGAAATTTCATGTGGTACACTCCCAGGCGAAAGGTGAGTAATGTAACGGGATTGCAGGTGTTCAACACCCTGCGGTTTGTCACTTTTCTGGTCATCGCGATTGTTTTTACTAAAATCGGCCTGTCCAAAGAACAGATCGGACTCTTTGAGATTTCGGTCTTCATTGTAAGCATTACCAATTTCTTTTGGGTAACCGGCATTATCCAGGCCTTTCTTCCTCTATATAAAGGAAGCAGATCATACGGAGATCTTGCCAATGAAGATAAGCGAAAATCACCGGAAATATTCAATACATACCTGGTACTGGTAGCTTTCAGTCTTTTTGTGTTTACAGTTGGAAAAATTCTCCAGGAGCACTTCTCTGTATTTGGATACAGGGGTGAAGTACCTCTGCTGAATGTAACCCTTTGGTATCTGCTGTTGAGCAGCCCTGCCAATCTGGTGGAATACATCTATGTGGTCAGGAACAAATCGGGTAATACATTAAGTTATGCCTATATTACCTATACCATTCAGCTTATAGCCGCCATCCTGCCGCCAATACTGGGGTATGGTGTGATCTGGTCGCTCAGGGGCCTGGTTTTTGTATCAATTATCCGGAACATCTGGCTGATTACCCTGCTTTATAATTATGCCAAAATTAAAATATCGGTTCCATATATCAGGGAGCTGCTCGTCATAGCCACTCCTTTGCTTTTCAGCACACTGATAAGCGGGTCGGCACAGTATATTGACGGAGTGGTGGTCTCGGTTCATTTCTCGGCCGATAAATTCGCTGTTTTTCGATTTGGCGCCAAGGAGCTGCCTTTTGTGATCATGCTGGCAGCCGGTCTCAGCAATGCCATGCTGACCGAATTCAGCTCCAAGGAGAACATAAAGGATACCCTTTACATGATCAAGAGAAAATCGCTTCGGATCATGCATGCAATGTATCCCTTATCCATTGGGCTGGTAATATTTGCCGATCCCTTGTACAAACTGATGTTCAGCCCTGAATTTTCCCGCAGTGCCGATATATTTATTGTTTACCTGCTGACGATTATCAGCCGGATGCTTTTCCCCCATACCATATTAATGGGGCTGAAGAAAAACCGGCCGGTATTGATTGTTGCCATAATAGAAGTGGTCATCAACATATCTCTAAGTCTCTGGCTGGTCACTCATTACGGTGCGGTTGGGGTAGCCCTGGGAACCATTATTGCCTATTTCATAGCCAAAATTACACTGATTATTTACAATTATGTACGGATGAACATATCGCCGATGGAATACATACCGGTCAAGTGGTATGTAGGCTATAGCATACTTTTGGGAGCCGTATTCCTCTTGTTTGACCGGGGGATTGTTACAACTTGGGGGTAGATGGATGTAGAAAGCAGCAAATTACAAAAGGGGCTGTATCAAAATGTTCATTAAGTGGCTGAGAAGGCCATATTTGATTTTGTTCTCGTATACCTAACCGAATAGAATCAGGAAATTTTGATTTTTGATACAGCCCCCTGAAAGAATCTAATAGAGAGACATTCAATCCACGGATGTATCCAGGGGCTAATCTTATAAACATAAAAGATGTTATGGATCCAAACACAGATAAATTCCGGAGCTACTCATATAAATAAATCTACCGGGAATTATGAGTTTAGCCTTCGGATTCATCCGGAAGAACAGAAAACACAAGATAATTAATAATTACAGACTGCTTTCAGCAGACTTCAATTTCAGTCCTATGTTTTTCATTCTGTCAAAAATATTGAATTTTTTGCTCCACCCCTTACTGTGGGTTTTTGTACCCATGGTACTTGCTTTGTTTTGGAAGAAAAACAAGCTGCGCCGTATTTTCCTTGTCCTGGCAACGGCCTGCCTTTTGATTATGGGTAATGAACCAATTGCCGACTTTTTCACCGATAGATGGGAATATCCGGCTGTTCATCCAGCATCTGTGGAACTTTACAATTATGGAATTGTTCTATCGGGCATGGGTGCTTATCATGAACCCAGTAAAAGCTTCCGTTTTTACGATGAATCTGACCGGATCATTCAGGCAGTAAATCTTTATCATCTCGGGAAACTCGATAAGCTCATCCTTACAGGAGGATCGGGACGTTTAATTGAAAACCAACACAAAGAAGCCCATTATCTTAAACAATACTTGCTGGATTGGGGAATTCCGCGAAACGATATTCTGGTAGAGAAAGATTCACGCAATACTTATGAAAATGCAAGAAATACTGCAGAAAAATATTATGACCCAAATGGTTCCTATTTGCTGATCACTTCAGCTTTCCACATGAGAAGGGCGCTTGGCTGCTTCAAAAAGCAGGGGATCAACCCGGAAGTTTTCCCTACCGGACCCAATAAGGATAATTCGGCAAAAGACATCGTCTATTATATACTGCCCAACGTACATGCACTGGAAAAATGGAACATATTGCTCAAAGAATGGGTAGGTTATGTAGCTTATGACATTATGGAGTACCTATAAAAATTGATATCTTTATACCTGTACATTTGACCAAATGAAACCCGCATCTAGGAACCTTCACAACAAGAACATGATTAACATGCGGGTTCCATGGCGAGACAAGCACAGTTTGTGAATTTGACATGTAAATTAAAACAATAAATGTTCATCATAAAACCTTTAACTATGAATACTTTTGCTAATCTTAAGAAACGGATCAACTCCTTGTTTATTAAGCGTTTTGAAGTCCACCAGATCATCAGTTTAGTTCTTGTAATTTTCATATTTATAGTACTATCCGGATGCGGAGAGAATAATCGCGTTTCGTCTCCTACATTACCTGGAGCCAAGGCTGATATAAATGCCAGTAATTATCGTTCTATACAAGCAGCTCTGAAAGCGCTTCCGGAAGAAGGCGGTATTATTCATCTTCCTCCGGGTGAATTTAAAATAACGGAGCCCTTGACAATTAACAAGAGTGATGTTCATCTGAAAGGCTCGGGCACTTCAACGCATATCATAAACACCAATACAAACGGTGCACCTGCCATACGGATTCAATCGAAAGCAACCGATGATAGCTCTGAAACCGAAGCTTTATGGAGGGTGCAAATTTCGGATCTGAGAATTACAGGTAATAAACAATCCGGGTCAGGAATTCTGGCCAGTGATGTGAATGAAATCTATATTGAAGGAGTTACTGTCAGCAATAATGGGGGTGATGGCATCAAACTCGATTATTGTTATGAGAATCCCCGGATCGTACATTCCAATATCACCTATAATAAGGGCACCGGATTAAACCTGTTGGGTACACATGATATTGTGGTAAGCGGAAATCAGTTTGAAGAGAACCATGATGCCCTGCACTGTTTCGACGGTTACAACCTGTGCATGTCGGGAAACAACCTGGACGACCATATAAATAATGGTGTGGTCATTGAAAATACTTACGGCTCCGTATTGTCCGGAAATATGATTGAAGAGTGCCAGGGTGCTGCAATTGTACTGGATCGCGACTGCTACGGGATCAACCTGGGTTCGAATGTTATTGCGCATAACGGAGAAGGAATCATGCTGAAAGATGCCCATGGCATATCCGTAAGCGCCAACACTTTTACCATTAACAAAAAACATGCAATATACTTCGGAACCCAAAGCGGACGGATCACCGTAAGCGGGAACAATTTCTCCAACAGTTATATTGGTGAAGGCGAAGTTAAAAGAGACACAGGTGATCTTGCGGCAGCAGGTGTGACCATTGAGGGCGGAAGAAATATTGCATTTTCAGGAAACACATTTTCAGGGATACAGCCTGATAAAGCATTCAGGCTTGAGAAGCAAACAAACAACATCGTATTTGGCAATAACCTCCTGATCGACTCGGAAAGCGAACACAACCAACTGCAGAATTCTCTGGTTATTGATAATCTTGTCTTATCGGGAGATTCGGATTAATACTTGGGGGAATAAATGTTCCTTTGAATTAATTTACATTACTAAGAAAGGTTAGGGGTAGTTGGCAATGAGCAGTTGGCAAAATCCCAGTGCCACAGCCGGCATTAAATTATTATGGTCATTGATTGTCATTTGATGTCATTGATGGTCATTGATTGTATCCGCAGGAATGATATGGCTTGGAGTGAGTTGGCAAGGATACCATAAAGTCATTGGTTAGATCCACAGAAAAGCCACAGCCTGCAGTTTATTCCGCCTGAATATATACCTAACTAAAATTAACAGGAGGATGATTAACCTGCCAACCTAGAATCTGGAGCGGGGTGGCCCTTCAGGGAATCAAAGGGTGCGGGAGGGAATGGTCATTGGCGGTCACTTGGCTAAAAGATCGCGAAACCAAGAGCCCATGGTCTCATTATTGTCTTGCTTATCATCCTGCTTTGGGGCTGGGTATTGCTTATATATGCGATCTCCCAGGTCAAATTCAACAGGTTTGTTAAATATCGGGCCGTCGTAGCAGAAAGCATGGAATTCCGCATTTTCTCCGCATGGATCCACTTCGGGAGGAAGGTCATCAAGAAATTGACTGTCTATCTCTCTGCCGGCAAAGGAGGGATATAACAACTGCGCATCAATGCATACCACCATTGCCTAATCCCTTCCCACTTCCTGATAAAGACCTGTCTTTACCACCATATTTCTCCTTCGTGCCCAGAAATAGACCGGGATTCCGGCAATCATAAAAAACGAGCCAACGAGTGCCCCTATTCCCGTAAAAGCGAGACTGGAATAAAACATATACAGGCATACGACCAAAAAAAGAATCGGTGTAACCGGATAAAGCGGCACTTTATAGGGGATATGGCCGAAATTATGTCGCCGTCGGAAGACAAACAAGGTAAAAGTGGTGAGAAGAAGAAAAAACCAGAAGATCGGGGCCGTATAATCCACCATGGTACTGACGGATTCTTTAGACCAGGCTCCCAGTCCTACCAGCAAAAGGGCGATAATACCCTGGATAATCAGGGCATTGGCCGGGGTATTCCTCCGGGTGTCCCAGCGACCCATAAAGCCAAACAACCTGAAATCCCTTCCCAACGCATAATTTGTACGGGCTCCGGTTATAATAGTTGCATTGGCTGTTGAAAGGGCTGCCAGAATAACAATCAGGGAAACCACCAGTGAGCCTGCCGAACCAAATATCTCACCCGTAATGGCAGCTCCAACGGCTTCAGTATTTTGAAGCTTTTCCAGACCCAGTACCTGCAAATACGCCAGATTAACCAACACGTACAATCCGGTTATAAGCGTTATTCCCACAACCAGTATCTTAATGATGTTGCGTTTTACATTGATCAGCTCACCGGAAAGATAGGCCGCTTCGTTCCATCCTCCATAAGTTAAAAGGACAAAAATCATAGCTGATCCGGCCGCCCCCTTCGTAAACAGGGAAATGCCTCCCCCGCCTGATGATACCTCCAGCATTTCGGCCGGTGAGCCATTCACAAGGCCTGCAACTGCAATAAATACCAATACAACGACAATGGCAGAAGTAAATCCCATCTGTGATTTTCCTGAATGTTTGGTGCCTGAAAGGTTCAAACCAGTCAGCAGAATTACGATAAACGCGGCATATATAGACGAACTGTATTCTCCCAGGTCAACAATAAGGGAGGCGTAATCGCCCAAAACAAAAGCAATCAGGGCAATTGAACCGGTCTGTATCACCGTCATCCGGCCCCACGACAACAAAAACCCAAGAGGAGGTCCATAAGCCTGACTGAGGAAATAATACTCTCCACCCGCATCGGGCTTCGACGAAGCCAGCTCGGCATAGCAAAGTGCTCCAATAAGAGAGATGAGACCTCCTGCTACCCAAAAGCTCACAAACTGGGCCTCATTGGCCGAATGACCGGCCACAATGGGTGGTAGCCGGAATATGCCGATGCCTACAACAATTCCGACTACCACAGCCAGCGAACTTATAGATGTAAAAGAAGGTAAAGGTTTATTTCCGGTCGTAGTATCCATTGCTTCCTGCATATCCTCACTTATGGGAAGTTTTGTATTTTAAATTGGCCGACCAGTTTTCTATGGTTCGATTATTTCCGGTACGAATTTGTACTTTTCCCATAATCATTTTCCCGTTTACTTTTCCGTTATATACGTAATTAACGCCTGAATCGGGATTAACGGCCGTAAAGCTAATCCGGTCACCTTTCAGTACCTTATCTCTTACATTTAATGAAACATTGCCTTCCCGAATTTGTGGCTGAATTTTCTGGTAATCCTGCTCTACAGACATGGCAAACCTTTTTCCGTTGGCCTGCCATTGCCATTCGCCGCTCACATCAGCGG
>JAGXLC010000134.1 GCA_018334875.1 Bacteroidales bacterium
TCTACACCACGTAGCCATTCCTGATGACTTTGAAAATCTTGCTCTTTCTCTTATTCGCTCTGTCATACCGTTTATATATCAATTTTTCTCAATGCTCCCCTACTATTATACAAATCAATACTGATGGTAACTCCTTCAAGAGCCGTTTTCAGTATAAATTCTTCGCCTATGTCAGTAAGTAGTGCCATGTTATATATTATTAAGTATTACTGCAACAACCGCAACCAAACAAATAGATTTTGAAAATACTTCAAATCCCGGTTGGACTTTTGACATTAATTGTCCATACCAATTCCTTTCACTATGATAAAACAAATCCGCACCAGCAGTTACATTATAAATGAAATCAAATAAAATATACCTTAATAAAATATAAGAGGCAAAATAAACTGCCGGTGAAATACCACCTATTAAATACGGCAATAACAGTAAAGTCAAAATACTGAAAGATCTAATTAAATGCCCAATATCTTGATTTCCTGTTGCATTACATGCATCACCCATAGCATTCAATAGAATGTGAATTATAAAAATTATTATCAAACCAACCATCCGTGAAAAATATCTAAGTAAATCAAATGATTTAAAATACCAAAAGCAACCACAAAGTAAGCTGCATTTTCAATCCAATATGTCTTATTTTTGAGTCGTGGAATCCAAATCGCCAGTATAAGGGCTAGACCAAAAATTGAAAGAATCCAATACCCATAATCAACCCAAAGTGCCAATAGTCCCAAAGCCATACAACCCCAAGCCCCTACAATATGAAGCCATTCCGTTACTTTCCCTTGACTTGTATCACCAGCAATTCCAGTAACAACCAAAAACATTGCTGCCCAACCCATTGTATTTGTCCCCCCTGCCACGGCTAAAAACATAGCAGAATACATCATAGCAAGAGAATACAACCAAGGAGGCCACCCAATTTTGTCCAACTTTCTGTATAAAGAGGATACACTAGGTGGTACTCCAAATTTTATAATAGCAAATACAATAGAAAAACCAATGTAAATTGCTACTGAAATTGCCCAGCATACAAGTTCAAGTGTCATCTTTTACTTTCTTTTATCAGGTAACAAAGGAATCTTAAAGATCCTAAAGAATGCTTGTAATACTCTTTGTATCTTGGGATACGTTGAAGCACCATTAGCAACAAGTGTCCCACCTAACGCCATAATCAGCAAAGCATACCAAAGTTCGGATACCATACCATGAGCCGGTTGGAATACTCCAACATTTGACCAAGCACCTACAAAAGCAATTGCTACAGCTATAAGAAATGACATGAGTTGTACTCCAAAGCCTTTTACCCCGGTGAACACAGCATCTTTCAAAAGCTGAGTAACAGCTAAGATTACGGCAACATATCCTGCAAAGTCACCTAATTGCGAAACAAATTCAAGAATTTTGTCCATGACTAATTAATTTTAAGATTAATAAAAATTTTACCAAGTTTAATGCTTTCTATCTTCATCTTCCATAGTTGTTATTTCCTCTGGTTTATCTTCAACAGCTTCCAAATGAAATTTCTTAACTACGTCTGTCATATTCTCTGCATCTGCATGACTCACGTACATTACCACTTCTAATGTAACAGCATCACCAACGCAGGATTTGAGAGTGAGATCTACCACTTTTTCAGGATCTAACCCCAATGCCCTTATAAAATCAGTCATTGGTGACCCAGCTGCCGGGATTACTTTTGCATTTTCTGGTTTCATGATTATTGAATTTCAAGTTGAACTTTTTGATAACCAGTAAAAGTGTTATCAATACTTACCCCTGCTGTAGAATCATCACACCATATTATAGGCCAATTAAAATAATAAGGATTATACGGTTCCCTAACAACAACGGGGTTATTCCATATAACCTCTGTTTTGGTTTCCAAGGTCCACTTCTTCCAATCAGGAAGAACTTGCTTGATTTTTTCCATCAGCTCGCCAAGGTTTACATTATTTTCAACCGTTAGCATTTTGTTGTCATAGTCTAATTGAATTTTCATGATTATTCCTCTTTTTTATCTGGTTTGGGATCTTCCGTACTTGTGCCAGTAGGTCTACTCTTGAATTGCTCTTTGATTGATTTTAATTCCTCTGCAAGATTGTCCCCGCCTTCCTGCATAGCCTTGTCAATTTCTTCTTTTGTCATACCCATCAACAGTTCAAATGCCTGTTCAACCGGCAATATCTCACTGGCATAGGGATAACGTGCGTAGTACATAAGTGCTTCCGAACGAATATTGCCAATTTCAGCTTTCTCTTTATTGCTTGGTGCAAAAAGATCTTCCCAAACAACATCATAGTCCTCATTCTTGGGTGCTGGCAGAATGCCGAGTTCTACACACTTGTCAACAAACGGACGAACAATGGTTTCTTCGGCAAATTCTTCCCTTCTCGTTGTTATCTCAGAAAGCCACTGTGTGCGGTCCTCTGTACTTGCCAACTCTCCACGCTCCGAACCAACCAATATTCGCTTGGGAATACCTGTTTCAGCAGAAATCATTTGGACCAAAACATCTACGTGATTTCCCGGGTCAGCAACTTGTTGTTGCAATTGGTTAATATCCAAACCTTTGGTAATCATAAACCGGCTCATGTTGTGTTCGTAGTCCTTGATCTGTGCTTGAATTTGTTCCCTTTGAGCCGGGGTGAGTTCAAATCCTTCCTGTTCACTTCCTACATAACCGGGACGGGCACCACGCCAAAACATTTCTGCATCACCACCGGCAACTTTTTCCAAGTCCATTAACCGGTTATATATTGCTCTTAGCCTCGGTGTGCCGTAAACCTGACTCTCCAACGCTCCATCTATCACATGAATCAGTCTGGACCAATGAACAACCAATACATCACTCCGCTCAGAGTGCGGTCCGGTGATCTTGACTTGGTAAGTAAGTGGTTTACCATATCTTTCATTGCCTGTATTTTCTTCCCACGTTTTTATTTCTATATTGTGATCACCAAACGCACGAACATAATTTAACTTGGCTCCTTTCTTAATCGGCTTCATTAAACCTTTGCGATCTTTTACATCATTGAATCCCAAAAGCAGCACACCAAAATAACCAAGTCCGGTGAGCTTGTCCAACCGAGTGAACCATTTTTTTAGTCCAAGGCGTTTGTCGAGGTCTTTGTAAGCTTTTTCAAAATCAGTTTCCTTATCACCATCCCGTTCTCCTGACTCACGAATTTTTAGTCCACCCCGCCATGTGGCATTTACAGGTTTATCAATGATAGCCTTGGCCATGTCCTGTCTTTCATACCGAGCATAAAAATCAGAAAACTTCAACGTGTCCGTGGGATAACCTAAAGCCTCATATATTTTTCTATCCCCATCATATTGAGAGCCTTGTTTAGCTGCCAACTGACTTCTACGTACCAAACTACCGGGAATTTGGTAATACAACTGTATGAGTTGGTAATCACTGAGAGTTTCCAGCGGTACCTGTTGTTCTTGTGGTTTTGCTTCGTCCGCTACCATATTATAACCTCACGATTTTTCATTAATTTAGCAAAAGCACCGGCAGCCGCATCCACTTGGTCTTTGTAAGTAGAGTAAGGAAAGAACCGGTGTTCATTAATAAACTCCTTGTTCCAATGATCTTCAATGAGTTGTATATTTCCGTTATTTACTTGTACGGAATAGGCATCAGCCCGCCTGACTTTGTCACCAGTGACTTTATCAGCAAAAACAGAGAACCCGGCTAAATTCCTAATCGTTGCCTCAGCCGATTCTTTACCACCGGAACCGGGTTCCTGTTCTACCCACACCTCCACGTTTGGTCCATCAGATTCAGCGGTACTTCTAATTAGTTGTTCCCTCACACCAGTTGCCCACTGACCTCTTTTAACATCCGAGATAATCCATTTACCTTGGCGTATCTGGTGCATTTTAACTCCTACAGTGTAGGTTCCACCACCCTGAGTTGCGGCCTTATCCCAATACCTCACACTTTTCAAAATATGAACCGGATTGGGCAATTCTCTCAAATACGAGATCATGTCCACTTTGAACATACCACCACCCGGTGGAACCGGTTTTTGCCCAATCTGCCCGGAATAAGCATACTGACCAACCTCAGCTTCAAATTCTTCCAATACTTCCCAGCTGAGTCTTTTTGGGTCCATCAGATCATCTTTGTACTTTTCAACCAGTTCCGGGGGATGGACTTGTTCACGATAATTTCTTATTTCACCGGGGATGCATATGTGTTTTACTTTATCTGATCTACGATCCAAGATGCTCCCGGTGGTATCGTTTTGGTGAAGCCGCTGCATAATTAAAATAAGGGGGGTGACATTTTTATCAACTTTACGAGAGAAAAGAGTCTCAGTGACCCACCGGTTGGTAGAATCAAGAATCGTTTCAGCACTGGCACGTTTGGGGTCTAATGGATCATCTACAATCTGTATGTTACCATGGAAACCCATAAGTGTACCATCTACGGAAGTAGAAAAGCGGTTGCCACCGAGACGTTGCCGGTCAATCGTGCCCGGTCTTTTCTCACGTTTTACAATCCTAAAATTGGATTTAATATCTTTATCCCGTTTAACTTCCAACTCGGGAAAGAGATCTTTAAACTTGGCTGATTTTATAATATCACGGGAAAATTCTGCGGATTCTAAGGAGAGTGTGCTTGTGTATGCGGCAGTAATAAATCTCATCCAGTACCATCTGGTCCAACACCATGCAGGGAACATTATGGAAACTATACAAGTTTTTGTACTACCGGGTGGGACGTTGATCAACAGGTCGTACTCTTTAGGCAACCCGGCAGCAACCCTTTCGGCCATAACCTGTAACTCGTTGCATATATAAGGTATATGCCAGTTGTCTTTAAAATCTTCCTGTGAATACTCATCCCAGAAATAAAGCAAAAAATAGTAAAAAGAAGATTGGACCAATTTTCTCATTGCGGCAGTGGGATTGTCCAACATTGTGGACATTGCCTGTTGTTTGTCTATTTCTTGCTCCATTAATTCCATTTGTTTCTTAAAACAAACCAAGCAGCCAGTATATTAGGAGGATGGTAACGATAAGCCAGCTGACTGTCACCATCCGTGTATTTTTCCAAGAAACCAAATGAAACCAGACACGCCCGATTATACGTATTGTTTTGAACTCTGGTCCAATTAACGTTTTTTATCAGATGCATTCAAATGGTTTTTAAGTGCTTTAAACATAGCGTTTTGCTCCGTATCAGTGAACCCTTCCATGTTGATTTCCTCAACAGCTTTGTGAGTTACTGTGTGGTCATGTTCCACTTTGTGAGTCTCAGACCATTGAGCCGGTCTACGAGCAGTCAACCATTTAATCTGTGCGGTTACGTTCGGGGCATACCTTTTATTATAACTGACAATTTCCCAGAACCCTTCCTGACTGTTCCACTTCGGTTCCTCAATTTCCATCTCATAACCGGTAGCCATACGATACAACGACTCAGCGACATCAGCATCAGCCATGTCTCGTCCTTTTTGTACTGCCTCTTTAAACTTGGGATTTTCCAACCACTTATCAATTGTACTTGAATCAACCCCAAAAAATTTACCAAGACGATCATTGGTGAATCCAAGCATACAAAGACGAGTGGCGGTTTCCAACATTGAATGAGAAAAACCATTCTCATCAGCTGGTATCCTAGTTCGCTGTCTCTTAGGCTGGTCCAATTTTTCTTTCGTATCTGTTCGTTTACGTTCCATATTGCAAAGATAAATTGAAAAATCGAAATATGCAAATATGTAATTATAACGATATGTTTTAATATTTGTTTCATAAAAACCAATTTTTTTGGTCCAACCCCATAAACTTTCTTCACATAGTTGTAAAATTTTTCACCCCCTTAATGGTATATATGTAGATTATAATTGGTCTAACCCTACAACAATTCAAATTTTGGTTGCGTAGGGTACCCCCCTGTTCCCCTCCTATACAACAATCCACATCCGTAGATAGCTGTATGTGTCCATACTTTCATATGTAGATATGTAGATGTTTGAATGCTTCTATCTCCCATAAACAACATAAAACAAAAAAAAATTAAAAAAAAATTAAAAAAGTATTGACTCGTATTTATTTATTTTATACTTTTACTTTACATTAGTTCTTTGAAATATAGTTGTAACGGTTTGGACCAACAAAAAACAATTATCTTATGCATGAACAAACAAAAAAGAATACTTTCCATAGATTGATGGGAAGATTCAGAAGCAATCCTGATGTAACTGTTGATATGAAGTTTATCCAAACACTCGGATTATTTCATATCGAAGTGTACCACAAAAAGATGAACATTTTGCCTGGCTTTATTTTAGACGCTGTGAACGTTGTTGGATCAGAATATATCTCATACGTTGGAACAGATATGAAGCTTTGTTTTTATAAAGCCAGCTAGATTGGACCAACCCTGAAAGCCCCGTATGGAGGGGCTTTCCGGGGCTCCAAACCTGCAAAACAACTATAATAAAACAGTATAAAACGTCTAAAATATAGATGTAACAATTTAGACCAAACAAGTAAACAATTTAAGCAAATATAAAGATATACATATATAGATATTTAATACTGTTCTTTTACTTATTGTTTCGTACCCGGTTCATTTACCTTATTGTTATACGTTAGGCTAGCACAGGTTTAATGTAAACAATGCAAGGTAAAAATTAAGGTCCCAAAAGTTAGCTATTCTAATGAGGAACCATCTTAACTTGGACCAAAAACAGACGGTTTACTTTTTACACGTGTACGGTTCAGGCTTTACACGGTAAACGGGTAAACGGGTAAACGTTGCGAAACTTTAAGCCTGTTCTGTGAAATAATGAATAAATAAGCCCCCTTTTTACCTATAATAAAGGGGCTCGGCTGTGAGCGGGCCGATAATACTCTCATTATCCTAGATTCGCTAAAATTTGCGGGGTAGATATGGACTCAATTTAAACGCAAATTAAACGGTTTACAATCTATGATGGATATAGTTAGCTACATACCCGGCAACTTGTTAAGCGAACCGACTAAGTTTAAAAACTTGGCGGCACAATATAGGTTTGTGAATAGGGTATGAAGGGAAAAAAGGCCCTGACAGTTAGTAAGATAGAGGGGCACAGTTTAAAGACTGTTTTTACCCGGTTCAGCCCGGGGCCCCTCACTGCTTTTGTTTAACTCTCTAAAAATTAGAACAATGAAAACAAACGAAACAGTAACCAACGAAGCTGCAAACCTGTTAATCGAAAATTTTCAGGTGGAAAAGAAAAACGCTGCTGATTTAAATGCAGCGCAAAAGGTGGAAAAATTACAAGAATATGAAACAATCGGCGACGTTATAAAACAAGCCGATATTATTTTCCCTGAAATGCAGAACAAGAAATTTAAAGGGGAAAATATTAGAGTTCTCGTATTTTTCCGCAATGGTAACAGTTTTGTAGAGCTGACCTTGCAAAAATATGATGGTAAGGTAGAAACACTCTGTAAAACGGTTGCGGATAAGGTTTTTGCCCGGTTTGCAACAATGAAAGGTAAAAAGAAAATGAATGTTTTACTTGTCATAAATGACAAGAAAATGGAAGTAAAAACAGGAGGTGTTTATCAAATGAATAAAAATTCCATACACCGGGGTACTTCTGCACTCGTTGCCTTGCAAAGTTATGCCTACATGAAATAAGCTAACTTAAATTAACTTAAACGGCCCCTTTATTGAGGGGGCCGTTTTTTATTGTTTTACCTTAAACTTTATTTGTATGGATAAATTAACTATAAAAAACGACTTAATAAGATTAAAGGAATTAAGTCAAAAAAATCAAAGCAATCCGGTTATATTTGATCAAATATATGATATTTGTTCGGAGCTGGTATCTTTAAATATCATGGACACTTTTGGAGATTTTATTGACGACAATAAAGATAAAAGACAATTAATTGATCAATATTATTATAATTTATAAAAAAATGAAAATACGTAAATTTGAAATGAATAATTTTATTCCCACATATATTGTTTTGGGAATTATTCTAGTAACGTTCATTTTAACGTTGTTAGGTGTAAACTTTTAAAATTTACCCCGGTATGCTGGCAGCCCTGAAATAATAAAGGGAATTGGATCATACCCAATTACCGGGGCTACAGGGGTGCAAAACTTGTACCCTTTTTTTATGTTTCACTTAAATTACAGAACAATGAAAAACAAAACTTTAATTATTTACAACACGATTGAAGCTTCTAACGAAATAATAGAGGATTTAATCATGTACTGTGTTATTGCACACAGTGAAAAATTATCCACGTTGTCCCCATCTGACGTGCAAAGCCGGGGTACTGGCCGTAACTTTTTGGTATACGTACCTAATGAAAGAATGATCGAATTATATAAAAGCTCCGATATAGCCGAGCTTTTAGCTGATGGATTTTTTCTTATACAAGTGAATAACCGGTTTGAATTTTTCAAGGAAGTAATAAACCGATAAAAACCAATACAATGAAAGCACAAAACACAAACATCTACAAAGTTTTATTTATTTTGGCCATTGTCATTGTTTCAACCCTTTTAATTACTTTACTTGGCTCATGAAAACTTACATTATCCCTGAAAACTTGCGGACCCGGAAGTTTTACCGGCTGCAAAGTAAAAAAACATTAGATGAATGGTTGTGTTCATCGGTTTGCTCTATCCCACATAAGGAAGTTTTGCGAGAAATTACAAAACGTAAATATGTGGAGAAACAAAGAAAGAAATATTATAAACGGTTAAATCTTAACTTAATTTATAATCCTTTATATCCATAAACTATGGAAGCAGAACTGGAAAGTATTTTAATAGATATGGGCAATGAAATAAATGAAAACATTTCAGCTGTCAATTCTGGCGGCTGTGGTTTTGTCGCATATTATGTGGCAAAACATTTTAAATTTGAAAACATTGTCTGTTTGGAATCCACATACCCGGCAGCGGATTGGCTTAATGAATTCTATAATCATCAGCCTATATCAGCTACCCATATGATGGTAGAGGTAGAACATGATTTATATTACGATTCTGACGGTTTACAAGAACTAGATGATTTAGATGATTTTTACCGTGGGGACTGCGTTAAAATTGTAAAGGAACCGGAGATTGAAAATTTGATAAAAAATAATCTAGTATCAAATGATATGGCTGATTTGCTGGTACTTGTCAGCCCTGACAATAAAGCCATAGTTAAGGGGCTACAAAAAGCCAGTCTGTGGAACTGTGCATTTGACAGGGATCAATTGCCAAAGCTAGAAAATATAATCATTAAATACGCTAAAAAATGGGAACGATTGAAAAAATGAAAAGGGACCGCTTCCAGCTAGCTGCAATATTGCAAGCGTACCCTCCGACCAATCCAATACTTTTAGATTATTGGTTTAAATCAACTAGTAATTTTACCATAAAAGTATTAATCCAACAATGGATGAAAGTATTAAACGGAACACTACCTTCAATTCACTATGATGTTTTTGAAGTGGCAAAAAATGAACTGGAAGTATTGAACAGATACTTGGACCGGCAACCACAAAAAATAACTTAATTATGAAATTTACAATTTTTGGTAAAACAGTAACCATGACTATTGAAAACTCATGGAAAACAGAACTTAAAAAACTAGCAAAAGAAAAACGCTGGTTTAACTGCGTTATGCTGTATAAAACACAAAAACAATGCAGTTTATACGAAGCAAAAACATACATTGACAAGAATTATAGATTTAATGCCTGAACGGTTCTTGCCCCGGTTCGATTCCGGCATAGGCACGAACCAAAATCAAAAGGAGGTAATTATGGAAGCACAACAATTAATTAAAAGAGCACAACAAAGGATGGACGAGATTATCAATAAAATGATCCATGCCGAAAATAATAAAGTAATAGTGTTAAATGAAATAGGTTTGTATGTTGTTCAAAATGATCATACAACCAGACAAAACCCTGAACTTATGTTTAAATCTTGTGATAGCTACAAGGAGGCCCTCACAAATTACAATAAAACAATAACAAGAGAAAAAATATTATTAGAAAAACAATAAAAAACCTATTATCATGAAAACTAATGAAATTTTAAAACAGGCAAAAGAAACAGGCTATATCAGTGAAAAGCAAATTAATC
>JAGXLC010000135.1:0-1333 GCA_018334875.1 Bacteroidales bacterium
ATGCAACAGCACATGGGTATGTTCTGCACAGATCATTCTGCTTCAATATCCCTGATGATCTTTTCCACCTCTTCTTCCGTGGTTCTGAGCTTTTTCTTGCAGAGCGACAACAATTCTGAGACCCTTTTTACTTTGGATGTCAGCTCATCTACATCGAGTTCTTCATTCTCGATCTGTTTCAGGATTTTCTCTATTTCTTCAATGGCTTCGCCATATTTTATTTGTTGTTTTTCTTTAGCCATGTATATGTCTTTTTATTTTTTTCTGGGTAATGTGAATTTAAATGTACTGCCTTCGCCTACTTTGCTTTCAGCCCATATATTTCCCTTGCTTTGTTCTACCAGTTCTTTGCAAAGTATCAGACCCAAGCCGGTACCTTGTTCGCCGGAGGTTTCTTTTTCATGTTGATGGGTTTGTGTTTTGAATAAATTATTTCTCTGTTCCTCCGGAATTCCCTGGCCGGTATCGCTTATAGATATTATGGTTCGGGTAGATTCTGTTTCGGCTTGAATGGTAACCTCTCCCTGTTCTTCTGTAAATTTGATGGCATTGCTCAGGAGATTTCTCATGATGGTTCTCAACACATTTCTGTCCGCATAAGCTGAAATGCCATCATCTACTTCATTTTTTACCTGAATATTCTTTTCTTCTATATTGATTATCAATAATTCTATGATTTCGTCCGTCTCTTCTTTTATATTTAATGACTCCGGATTTAGTTTTAGGGTACCTAGCTGGGTTCTGGACCATTGGAGTAAATTTTCAAGGAGGTTGTAAAGGTTGTTGGAGGTATCGTAAATCGTTTTGGTATATTCCTTTATCTCTTCTTTATCCATTGTGTCAATACTTCGGTATACCACCTCGGAAATACCGAATAGGCCCTGGAAGGGACTTTTAAGATCATGGGCTATCATAGAGAAGAATTTATCTTTGGTGGAATTCAATTCTCTTTGGTTGTACTCGGAATCGCGAAGTCTTTCGTTTGCTTCCCTGAGGTGTTTGACCTTTTCTTGCAGATTTTGGAGTCTTTTTTTCTTTAACTTAAGCCTGTGGTAAGTAAGTATTGTTACCGCCAAAGCCAGGATGGCCAAAATGATTGCGAAATTTCTGATATTCTTTTGTTTCTGGATTTCCGCCTGATTGATTTGGCCCTCCTCTTTTAAATTTCCAACTTCTTGAGCTTCTGTTGCATATCTGGTCTGCATTACGGAAGTTCGATCCGTTTTTTTAAGGCATTCCCAGGCATTATTGAACTGCGAATGGCAAGTACCATTTAAGGTGATAAAAAAAAGCAGAAAAACAGTTATTTGATAATATTTGCTCATTTTGCTGT
>JAGXLC010000135.1:1713-10109 GCA_018334875.1 Bacteroidales bacterium
TTTCAACCTCCCGAATGGATTTTACAGGATGATTGTTCTTTTGTGTAATACTAAAACCCCGTTTTAATACATTTTTGGGATCCAGATATTCTTTGGCTTTCTCCAGATTGTTGATGTGCTTCTTTTGGGATGTTAAGTAGTTTTTTATCGAATTTTCAAAACTTCGTTGATAATTTTGTAATTCAAGCAGATTTTTTTGGAATGATCGCTCATAGGAGCGAACGAGCTGATTTGAGTATGCTGTAAGGTTTTGTTGCTTTCTGTCCAGGAACTTGCCATAGACATGAAGCAGTTTTTCTTTTCTGATTTCAATGGTATTTTTCGATTTTTCCATGATGCTTTTTACATTGGGATGAATTCGACCGGAGAGATTCCGTATTCTTTGATTTTCAAAGTTGATATTTTGGTTTGTTTTTTCCACCACGCCATCTCTTAAACCCAACAATCTTTCTTCATATTCATAAGCCAGGGATACAAAGAAATCTGCTACTGCAGTAGGTGTTTTCATTTTGGTATGAGCCACCATATCTACCACCGATTCATCTTTTTCGTGTCCGATACCCGTAATGACCGGAAGAGGAAACTGGGCCACGTTAGCAGCCAACTGGTATTGATCGAAACATCCCAGGTCGGCATGGGCGCCTCCTCCCCTGATAATGGCTACGGCATCAAACAAGGCTTCGTGATGGTAAATCTTTTCCAGTGCCTCTATTAGGGAACCTTCGGCTTCATCGCCCTGCATGTAGGCCGGGAACAGCTTTGAATAGAAGATATAACCGTACGGATTGTTGTGGATTTGTTCCATAAAATCTGTGTAGCCGGCAGCCGTTTTTGAGGAAATAACGGCTATCTTCTGGGGAACATGAGGCAATGGAAGCTGTTGGTTCATGTCCATTATTCCTTCCTCTTCAAGTTTTTTTATTACTTCAAGCCTTCGTCTGGCAATGTCACCCAGGGTATAGCTGGGCTCAATATCATGGATATAGAGGCTGTACCCGTATAATTCATGGAACTCCACGGAAACATTGACCATGATCTTCAGTCCCTGTTTGAATTCCCGGCCGGTGGAGGTTTCAAAATAGGGTTTGAGCATCCGGAAAGTGTAAGACCAGATGATCCCCTTGGCCTTGGCTACAATTCTGTCTCCGAATTCGTCCTTTTCCACCAGATCGAGGTAACAGTGGCCTTTTCTGTTTATTTTAAGCTCACTTATTTCTGCAATGACCCAATAGGTATTTTGAAATTCCCGGTTGAGGGTTTTCTTGACTTTTTGGTTTAGTTCAAGTAGGGTCAGCTCATTCTCCATATATGCCCCGTTTTAATGCTTTACTATTTTTTGTTTAATTGTATAATCAGGGTTTAACGATAATTTAATAAGATATATACCCGTGGGAGTATCAGATAAGGCATTAATGCGGATGCGATTGCCGGCCGTTGTTTTTGTAAATTGCCGGTTGAGGATTTTTCTGCCCATCAAGTCGTATATTTCCAGGTAAATGGGTCCCTCACCTGTGTTTACATCGGGAATGTTTATATAAAAATGATTTTTGAAAGGATTGGGAAAAATTTCAACCGAAGATTTGTTTAAATCTTCGATACGAATATCGCCTGCCCTGGCGAAATTGGGTATTCCATATCCGAGAAGCGAATCGGGACTTGCATATTGGTTTGCGTTTCGAATAAGTTTTTCCTTTAGCTCAATGTTGCTGAGTTCCGGAAACTTTTGCCAGAGGCATGCTGCCAATCCTGAAACAATTGGTGTGGAAAAGGAGGTACCATGCGTCATAATAAAAGAGCTGTCTACATTTTGAACTACATTGGAAATTCCCTGAGCAGCAAGCTCCGGTTTTATCCTGCCGTCGTAAGTGGGGCCTGTAGAACTGAAAAAGGCATATTTCCCGTTGGGATCTACCGACCCCACGGAGATAATGCTGTCGGCATCGGCAGGTGCCGAAATGTACTGCCAGATTTCATTCCCCTGGTTTCCGGCACTTGATACAACGAGCATTCCTTTGGAAGCAGCCATTGAGGCAGCTTTGGATATAGGGGTTGTTTCTCCGTTCATATCCTGGAAGGTATGATTTTGGGTACTGTCATCGAAGGTGGTATATCCAAGTGAGGAGTTGATGATGTCTGTTCCTGCGCTGTCAGCAAATTCAGCACCGGCAATCCAGTTGTATTCTTCGATGAGATATTCCGAACCTCCGACTTCGGTTCTGAGCAGCCAATATTCGGCTTCGGGGGCAGTACCGATGTACACTTCGGGTATGTATCCGGCCATCAGGGAAAGCACCATTGTGCCGTGGGAATGGGTGTCATAAACCTGGCTGTCATTTTCCGCAAAATCCCGGGTGCCCAGTATCTGATTATTTTGCCTTATATATTGGAAAACGGGTAGCTTATCAACATTCCTGAAACCTGCATCCAGCACTGCAATAACCATATTGTCACCCCGATGGCTGTGCTTGTGGAGCAGATGACCATTCAACATGCTTATGGGTTCCCATAAATATCCATAATAAATTGAGTCGGAAACCGTAGTTGCTTCTTTCAGTTCCGAGGTGTCTTGTACCTGGATGCCACTGAGGTCTTTTTTTGAAGGGGCAGATATAGGGGGAGCAAGAAATTTTAGGTTTTTAACAAATGAGAAGCTTCGAATGCTGTCGAGTGAAACGGAATCTACTTCCGCGACCAGGGAATTCATCCATTTCGACTTGTTCTGGAGGGTATTGAGATAAGGTTTGATGCTGTCAATATAACGTGGGGAAAGGGGAAGATCGGAAATTTCCAGAGGAATACCGTAACGCTCCCTTCTGTCAATCGCCCTTTCTGAAAGAAATTCCTCCGGATCGCTAAGGCTAAAAGGATTATTTATGGTGTCTTTGTCGGTAAATTCAATGAGAAATCGGGAGCTTTGTGCAAATGTTGAGGTATTGGTTGCCAAAAAGATAACAAACAGTATCCAGAGATTTTTTTTCATACTCAGTGGTATTATTACAATTTTCCGGGTCGGAATTTACGAACAGCATTCCTTCCGGGTATTTATTGTCTGCGCTTTCTTCTGCGGGAAGGCATCAATTCATCCCTGGGATCACCAAATTTGCCCTCCTTGTTCTCCAGCCTGATGATTTCCTGTGTCTCTTTCACTTCAATAGAATCTTTATTTAAAGGTTCTCCGTTCTTATATTTTAACACACGGGCCGTATCGGTGGCGTTTTTATAATATACCCATTTCCCCTCTCTCAGGCCATCCCGGTAAAGACCTTCTATCTCCTTATATCCTTGTGGCGTGAAAATGGTGACATGTCCATCCAGTTCGTCGTTTTGGTATCGTGCAAGAAGTTGTAAATTGCCCTCGGGAAAGAATTGCTTTAAGACGCCGTGTTTGATTCCATTGCGATAGGTTACAATCTCTGAAGTGTCCCCGTTGGGATATAACTTGACTGATTTGCCATTCCTTTTTCCCATATCGAAGTTTTCCCTGATGACAATATTGCCTTCGGAACCGTAAAAGACCCAGATGCTGTCCTTTTTTTTATTCACATATTTGCCTTCGGCTTTTTTTTCACCTTCCTCATTGAAGAGTGTGGCATAAACTTCTCCATCTGAGCGATGTTGCATGATAGCCTTTAAATTCCCGTTTGGAAAATATCTTTTAAATTCTCCTGTAGGATTGCCGTGTTTGAACTCGCCTTTATATCGGATTTGTCCGTTGGAATATTCTTTTTCCCACAATCCGTGTTTTTTGCCTTTCTCATCCAATTGGTTTATGTCATTATTGTTCTGCGCAAAACAATTGATGCTGATCACGAGAAACAATAAAATTAAAGGATGCATTTTTACCATAAGGGAATATTGTTTTCTGTGCAAAATTACAAAACATTGACTGAAAATTTTTATTACAGGAAAAAATAAAAGGCTGCCTTTTCAGACAGCCTTTTATTGAGTCAGAACCTTTATTTATTTCACCTCTTCAAAGTCTACATCGGTTACTTCCCCGTCGTCATTATCATTCTTGCCAGAGGAAGAACCCTGTTGTTGTCCTGAGGTTTGCTCTTCTCCTGTGGTTTGCTGACCACCGCCAGCTTGCTGCTGTGCATTATATATCTCCTGAGAAGCTGCATGCCATGCATTGTTCAGATCTTCCATCCTTTGATCAAGCTCATCGTATTTTTCATTCTTATGAGCCTCTTTTAATGCCTCCAGTGCATCCTGGATTGGCTTTTTCTTGTCTTCGGAGATTTTGTCTCCAAATTCATTCAACTGCTTTTCAGTCTGGAAGATCAGACTATCTGCTTTATTGAGCTTCTCAACCTGTTCTTTTTTCTGCTTATCTTCTTCTTCATGCTGCTTGGCTTCTTCTTTCATCTTGTCGATTTCTTGCTCACTTAATCCTGAAGAAGCTTCAATCCTGATGCTTTGTTCTTTTCCGGTTGATTTATCCTTAGCTGATACGTTCAGTATTCCGTTGGCATCGATGTCGAAGGTTACCTCAATCTGAGGAACGCCTCTTGGTGCCGGTGGAATACCATCCAGATGGAAACGGCCAATGGACTTGTTGTCTTTAGCCATGGGCCTTTCACCTTGCAATACGTGAATTTCAACCGATGACTGGTTATCTGCTGCTGTAGTAAATACCTCGGATTTTCTGGTTGGTATTGTGGTATTGGCTTCGATCAGCTTGGTGAATACGCCGCCCATGGTTTCAATACCCAGTGAAAGCGGAGTAACGTCAAGCAGAAGTACGTCTTTTACATCACCACCCAGTACTCCGCCCTGGATGGCTGCACCAATGGCCACAACTTCATCCGGATTAACCCCTTTCGAGGGTTTTTTACCGAATATTTGTTCAACGGTTTGCTGAACGGCCGGAATTCGGGTCGATCCTCCAACCAGAATAACCTCGTTGATGTCCTTGGCTTCATAACCAGCATCGCTCAATGCTTTCTTGCAAGGCTCAACGGTTCTTTGAACCAAGTGATCTACCAGTTGCTCAAATTTGGATCTTGATAGTTTCTTTACAAGGTGTTTGGGTACACCTTCAACCGGCATAATGTACGGCAAATTGATTTCTGTTTGAGTAGCGCTTGAAAGTTCAATTTTTGCCTTTTCAGCAGCTTCTTTAAGCCGTTGTACGGCCATCGGATCTTGTTTCAGATCTACTCCTTGTTCCTTTTTAAATTCATCAGCAAGCCAGTCAATAAGTACCTGGTCGAAATCATCGCCACCCAGATGGGTATCTCCGTAAGTGGATTTTACTTCAAAAACACCTTCACCCAATTCAAGGATGGAAATGTCAAATGTACCACCACCTAAATCAAATACTGCTACACGCTGGTCTTTATCCTGTTTGTCCAGGCCGTATGCCAGCGAAGCGGCAGTGGGTTCGTTAATGATGCGTTTAACTTCAAGTCCGGAAATTTCACCGGCTTCCTTGGTTGCCTGTCTTTGTGAGTCATTGAAATAAGCAGGCACCGTAACAACAGCTTCAGTAACCTCTTGTCCCAGATAGTCTTCCGCAGTTTTTTTCATTTTTTGCAATACCATTGCGGATATCTCCTGGGGCGTATATTTCCTGTCTTCAATTTTGATCCGGGGCATGTTGTTGTCACCCTTCACCACTTCGTAAGATACCTGCTTAATTTCTTGCTGTACTTCATCATAACTATTCCCCATGAATCGCTTTATGGAAGAAACGGTGTTTTGTGAATTTGTTATGGCTTGCCTTTTGGCCGGATCGCCAATTTTCCTTTCACCGTCTTCCACAAATGCTACCATGGAAGGTGTAGTTCTTTTTCCCTCACTGTTAGGAATAACAACCGGCTCGTTGCCCTCCATTACAGAGACACATGAGTTAGTAGTTCCTAAGTCTATACCTATAATTTTACCCATTTTTTTCCTATTTATTTTTGATTCAACTTTTTATTTTCTGTTGTGAGTTTTATCAATGATTGTGCCATATTTTTTTGAACGTTGAATATGACATTAAAAACACTGGTTTTCAGATGTATGTGTTTGGCCAGGCAATTCAGTGACAAACTGTCATAACTTGAATGAAAATATTCTTATAATCGGTTGGTTTTATTTGTAGATTTGTCGGAAGAATTGAACCTTAAATTATATGAGATATGTCATCAGCAAAAAAGATTAAGAAGGTAACCACCCATGTATTAAATGAAATGAAACTCAGGAAGGAGAGGATATCCATGCTTACTGCCTATGATTATTCTATGGCACGTATACTGGATAAAGCCGAAATTGATGTGATCCTTGTGGGGGATTCCGCATCGAATGTGATGGCCGGTAATGAAACCACCCTCCCGATTACTCTTGATGAGATGATTTATCATGCAAAATCTGTTGTTAGGGCTGTAGAAAGAGCTTTTGTGGCTGTAGACCTTCCGTTTGGTTCCTATCAGGGGAATTCAAAAGAAGCACTGATGTCGGCAATCCGTATAATGAAGGAGACTGGTGGCCATGCGGTGAAAATGGAGGGTGGAAGTGAAATAGAAGAATCGGTTAAACGAATTCTTTCGGCAGGTATTCCTGTTATGGGGCACCTGGGTTTAACTCCCCAGTCCATTTATAAATTCGGAACTTATAAGGTAAGGGCCACAGAAGAAGAGGAAGCCAATAAGCTTATTGAAGATGCACATCTTCTGGAAAATGCCGGGTGTTTTGCACTTGTTTTGGAGAAAGTTCCCGCCAATCTTGCAGGTAAAATTGCTGAAGAATTGACAATTCCTGTAATTGGTATAGGAGCCGGAAAATATGTGGATGGACAGGTTTTGGTATTGCATGATATGCTGGGCATCAATCAGGATTTTTCTCCCAGGTTTTTACGGCGTTACCATAATTTGTATGAAGAGGTACTGGGTGCGGTGCAGGCCTATATTCAGGATATAAAAAATGAAGATTTTCCCAACGATAATGAACAGTATTAAAGAACAAGTTTTATGGAAGTCCTGTATGAGGACAATCATCTTATAGCAGTAAATAAAAACAATAATGACCTGGTCCAGGGAGACAACACAGGAGATGAATCACTTGATCAAAAGGTCAAACAATATTTAAAGGATAAGTACGGCAAACCAGGGAACGTATTTTTGGGGGTAACCCATAGATTGGACAGACCGGTAAGTGGAGCCGTGCTTTTTGCAAAAACCGGCAAGGCATTGTCAAGAGTCAACCGGTTGTTCAAGGAGAAAAAAATAGAAAAGATCTATTGGGCCATTGTGAAAAATGCTCCGGAACTGCCCAATGGATATTTGAAACATTACCTCGTCAGAAATCCACAAAAAAACAAATCTTTTGCTTTTGATCAGCCCGTGGAAAATTCCAAACAAGCCATACTTACCTATAAATTGCTGGTTTCTTCCGATCGATATCATTTGTTGGAGATCAGACCTGAGACAGGAAGGCACCATCAAATCAGAAGCCAGCTTTCAAAAATCGGTTCTCCCATTAAAGGTGATCTTAAGTACGGTTTTTCCAGAAGCAACAAAAATGGAGGTATCTCTCTTCATTCCAGACAAATAATCTTTATTCATCCGGTCCGGAACACATCGGTGTCAATAACAGCCGACCCACCCAGGGATAAATTGTGGGATTTTTTTCTTCAAAATCTGAAATAAAAAATTATATACCTGAATATTAGTGGTTTGACATAAAACCCTTTGTGATTCTTGCTATAATCCAGGTATAATCAACCAAAGCGGTGTTTTTACCGTTTGGAATCATCCGAAAAAAACTTCAATGCGTTTAGTTTTCAACAAAAATTGAGCGTATTGTTGAAAAAAATTTTTTGAAGTATGACGTAACGAGACTTTCCGGTAACACACTGTATGTAAGAACTCTATGGAGATAATCAAAGTTTAATTCACTAAAAATGAGATTTTTTTTGTGTTTTTCTTTTGAATTTTATTAAAAAAATTTGCATCTTTATCCTATTAATTCGTAAATTGGTCATCAAATAAGAAGTCTGGAATGCGAAATTTTAAAAGTCAAGATATAGTGCTATTTTTGTATAATTTTTTATTACTAATCCTAAAAACGGTTAATTATGAACAAAGCAGAATTAATTGATGCAATCGCAAACGAGGCCAATTTAACAAAGGCCGATGCAAAGAAAGCTTTAGATGCTTTTGTAGACGCAACTACTAAGTCTCTGAAAAAAGGCGAAAGAGTAGCTTTAGTTGGATTTGGTTCTTTCTCAGTGGCCAGAAGAAGCCAAAGAACCGGTAGAAATCCGCAAACAGGTAAGCCAATTACCATTAAAGCGAAAAATGTGGTTAAATTTAAGCCAGGATCTGACCTTTCTGAGGCTGTTCAGTAGAAAAGCGAAAAACATTTTCTTAAACGAAGAAAAGGGTGTACATTTGTACGCCCTTTTCTTT
>JAGXLC010000136.1 GCA_018334875.1 Bacteroidales bacterium
GCGTAGAAAAATGCTATGATTTTCTAATGAATGCCGATTATGTGAAGGCGGATTATTCCAACTAAACGTATTTGGCTTATTTGAATACAAAAACTGTCCGGCAAATTCCGGGCAGTTTTTTTTGTTTTAATCTTTTCCTGGTTCGTGAGTAGAAACTGCGACAACCCCGTTTAAATAACACCTTTCTGCCGGGAAATTTTCTTATTCTTCAAACCTTTTTTTTATTAAGTTGTTATGATATTGAAAATTTTGTTTAATCTTAAAAAACTCGAATTATGAAGACAAAAAGTATTGTTTTATCAATCATGTTTACAGCCATTTTATTTATGACACAGGCGAAATCTTCCTATGCACACTGTGAAATACCCTGTGGCATTTATGGCGATTCCCTGCGCATTGAGCAGATCGAAGAGCACATCAGAACCGTTGAAAAATCAATGAATCAGATTAAAACCCTTTCAGAACAAGGTGATAAAAATTACAATCAACTGGTTAGATGGATTACAAATAAAGAGGATCATGCCAATAAGATACAGGATATTGTCAGTCAGTATTTTCTACATCAAAGAATTAAGCCCGTGGAACCATCCAATGAAGAGGCTTACGAGCGGTATGTAACCCATCTTAAGCTGTTGCATGAAATGCTGGTTTATGCCATGCAAGCCAAACAGACCACTGATCTGACGTTTATTGACAAAATGCGGGAGACGGTGGACAAGTTTGAAGATTCTTATTTTCATTCGCATGATCACTAGCACCGGTTTATCCGGATGTCAATTGATGCACAGAACTACAAATCCCCATGTTATAATTTAAAATAAATATGGGGATTTTTCAATTGCTCCTTTATCTCATTTTTTGGAAACTCTTCTCAATTGAATAACCGGTTATTGTAGATTTTCGTCGATGGCCGGATAAGTTTTGAAATTTGAGGATTTGGTACTTACAATTGGTTTAGCCCTATATCCTTTCAAGCACCCTGCACATTCAAATTGGTCAGGCCCATTCTGTTGGCATGCTGAATGGCTTGGCGATACTCCTGGTTGGTAATGCGCCGATTGATCTGAGGATATTCATCAGCCTCATAATTAGGCTGATATTGCGCCATCAAATGAAAGTAGGTATCTTTGGGCAGATTATCAGCAACCCACGCAATAACTTCCTTTGTTCCGCTCACATCATTGGGAAGAACAAGATGTCGTATCATCAGACCCTTATACATAAGTCCGTCATTTGCAGGTTTGGCCACACCAACCTGACGATGCATTTCCAACAGAGCAGCTTTTGCCATTTCGGGATAATCGCGTGCTCCTGATGAATATTTGGCAGCCATGCTGCTCCGGAAATATTTGAAATCGGGCATGTAAATGTCTACAATGCCATCAAGAAGCTTCAACACTTCCACCTTTTCGTACCCACTGGTGTTATATACAAGGGGGAGACGCAAACCTTTTCCGGCAGCTTTATCCAGTGCAAGCAGAATATGGGGTGAATAATGCGTGGGGGTTACTACGTTGATATTTTTGCAGCCTATTTCCTGCAACCGAATCATCATAGCAGCCAGATCATCAATGCTTCGTTCCTTACCCCTGCCTCCCATGCTGATCTCCCAGTTGATACAGTAAACACATCGAAGAGAACAGTGGGTCATAAAAATTGTTCCCGATCCTCCCTCACCTACCAGCGGTCTTTCTTCTCCGAAATGGGGATGGAATGAAGAAATCACCAGTTGAGAAGTGGACCCGCAATCGCCTTTCTGGCCATCCAGGCGGTTGTTTTCGCATTCCCTCGGACACAGGTCACATATATTCATCATCTCCCAAAGGATCTGACCCCGCCGCTTCAGTTCACCGGAGCGGTGAAGCTCCAGGTACCGGGGTTCGAAAGCGGAGTTAGAAGATAGCGGGATTGCTGATTTAGCAGCAACACCTGAAGATTCTGACTGAAAACGGTATGATCTGGAGCTATCCAACCAGGAATAGGCCTTGGCGGAAGGTAAAAGAAAAAAAGCCAGCCCGCCGAGACGCCTTAAGAAATTTCTGCGTGAAGGAGAAGGGTATGTGGGATGTTGAATTGCCATAGTTTTGGGTGTGTTATTTTATGCATTCGGTTTAAAAAATTCACATTTAATTTTCAACGTTTAAGATATATAATTTTTTAGACGGGTTTACTTAAATCAATAGTTTTTCCAACGGAAATCATCCGGGTTCATTACGGTAATATTTTCGCCATACTGGGTCAACACCAACAGGCCATGTTTTTCTGCCAGTTCATAGCTGTCTGATGGTATAATCATGCCTGCAACCGCTCCTATGATCTTTTTATCTCCATATTCAGTAAATAATGGTTTAAATTCGGACAGTTTCCGGTTAACAAAGTCCTCAACATCATCGGGATGGAGCTTGTATTTTACTTCGATGACAATGATATATTCCTTATTATGAAGCACAATGTCATATTCTCCCTGTAATTTTTTGGATTTCCTCGCGAGATGATCCACTTCATTATATTCAATACCAAAGATAGCTTTCCGGGATTCCAGGCCTCGTCTGAAAAATTCTTCGGCAAAAACCTCACTATTCTCGGAGACACCCCCATAAAGGTTTGCCAGCTTGTCGATCTTCCGGTCGGTTTCTTTGAATTGTCTCTCCGTTTCCTTAAATATCTTCCATACATCATTGAAGGAAAAAGGTTCCCCATATTCCGATAATGGTTCGTTTGTTCTGTCTTTATCTTTTTTGCTCATATTTATATTTCTTTCTACAAAGATATAGGTTTTTATTTTAATCGTCCTTTTTCTATAAAAAACGGTAAGCAACAGACAGATATTTTTATCCTTACAAACCACTTTAACTCTGCTGAAAAACCTGGCTTTTCACTTCAATGCTATTACAAAAAAATTATTTAAACCCAATTAAAATTACCTATTTCCCGAAAAAGGACTTCCATTTCTTTTTCATATTATCTAACTTTGAAAAGAAAATTAATTAGAGTCTGTCTATAATATTCGCTGGCTGCGTTACGCTCGTTTTTCATGCCAGTCGATTACATCAAGTAAACTCCTGGCATTCAAAACTCGCAAGCCTTGCCAGCGAACATTCTAGACGAGACTCTTTCAAATTTCTTTGACTTTATGGACAACACTAATTAACATTAAGAATCTAACAAAAAAGGAGTTGATTATGGCAACAATAGGAGAAATGTTTCAAACCGCAAACTGGAAAGAAGAAAAGCATGTCCCGGCAATTGAATGTCCGGATGAAGTGGGTGCCAACGAAATGTTCCAGGTGAAGGCATCTTTGGGCAAAGAAATTGCCCATCCGAATACCACGGAACACCATATCCGCTGGATACAACTTTATTTCAAACCTGAGGGCGCCAAATTTGCCTATCACATTGGTTCATTTGAATTTGCAGCTCACGGTGAATCAGTGGATGGTGCCAATCAGGGTCCTGTTTATACCAACCACTCGGTTGTTTCCGAATTCAAAACAAGCAAATCCGGGACATTGATTGCAACATCTTACTGCAACATTCATGGGCTCTGGGAAAATTCAAAGGAAATAAAAGTGAAATAACCTTTGCACCTGGCTGGATAAGAACTCAAGATAAAAAGCCGCCGGCATAATTTATGTCTGGCGGTTTTTTTTTATATCAAATGGTTACATTGTACCATTGTTAAATTGTTATTAAAGCTAATTCATATCTTTGTTCCCGGCTATTAACTATTCTCCGGGACCCAACATCGAATACCTGAAACCCTACTCCCGAACTCCCATACTTTACACTCTCTAAGCTATTTGCTTTATGCCCCTCGCTCCAGGCTCTAAGCTATACTCTTGGCTCCAGTATCCGGTCTTCTATTGGAGTCGACAAAACAATGGAAGTATTCGGTACCCCATATTCAATAAACCGATTGATGAGCTTTTCCAAATGTGAACTCTCGCTTAGCGCAACCTTGATTACCATATTATCGCCTCCTGTAATGCGATTTACTTCAATGACCTCAGGAATGTCATGCAATTGTTCAACAAATTGCTGAATACTCCCCGGATTCATTTTAAAATGAATAATGGCCATCAGTGAATATCCGATCTTTTCCAGGTCGAGTTTCGCCTGATATCCCTTTATAATACCATTCTCCTCCAATTTCTGAACCCTTTCCTTTACAGCAGGTCCGGTAAGCCCTATTTTTTTTCCCAGTTCTGTATAGCTTATCCTGGCATTTTTCTGAAGCTCCAGAAGGATTTTCCTGTTATAGACATCATCTACTTTATATTCCATAGAAAAAGATCATTATATTTTTACTTTTTAAAGTTAAAATGCAAATTTCTTTTAATTTCTAATGAGATACAAGTATATACCTGTTAATTTTGCATAAAATTTGAGTCCGGTATAAAAAGCTAAATATTAGTTGATAAGGCTCTAAGCGGCTCCAGTAGATGCCTGAAATTCAATAGATAGTTTTTGTATAATTAGCTAAAAATAGCCGCTAAGAGCCTTTTTAGACTAGACTCAAATTTGGGATCAAAAGTATGGAAACAGTTCAACTGATCATATTGGTGCTCGGTGTAGGCCTGGGATTTTTCGTGCAAACTGTGGCAGGCCTTGCAGGCGGACTCTTTGCACTCCCTATTATCCTGCAGGCATTCCCTATGCAGGATGCTGTGGCTTATTTATCCATTTTTCTTTGCATTTTCAGTATTCTGATGGTATTCAAAACCTGGACCCAAATCGATAAAACCATTGTAAAAGAACTGGCGGCAGGAATTATTGCTGGATTGGGAATGGGAGTGCTCTTACTGAAAACAGGCAATCCCATGGTTTTAAAAAAAATTTTGGGTGTATTCATATTGCTTTTCATTGGTTATCATTTGATCAGCAATAAGAAGATTCGGCTGCCGGGAAAACTGGGTATTCTTTTTGGACTGGCAGGAGGATTTTTTTCCGGTGTTTTTTCTGCGGGTGGACCAACCTATGTCATCTATGTTTACAATAAGATCCATTCCGCATCCGTATTCAGAGCCACAATTATTGGAATCCTTAGTATTACCAATATCTTAAGGATACCCATGCTGATTGCTTCCGAAATTCTAACGACTGATATTCTGATTCACTCGCTTTATATTCTCCCGATTTTCACAATAGCTCTTTTCTTCGGGAACCGTATATATGGAAAAATCAACGAAGTGCTCTTTAAAAATATATTATTCATTCTTTTGGCGGCTTCAGGAATTTCCCTGATCGTGCGTTAATACTTGATTTACCATCATACAGAACAGCAGTAATTCGCGCAGGTAAGGGCAATTTCCTGAAACCCCAAAAATTCACTTCACACATTTCCATTTTTGAAAATTTTGTCCAATCTTTGTTAATGATATTCAAAATTTTCTAAACCAATAACAGGTGCTAGGAAGAAAGCATTTCATTATTTGGCCGGTCATCCTATCCGTTTTGTGTGGATTCTTGACCTCATGTGAGGAAGAGGGATTTATTGACGATCCTTCCGTCAGGCTCAGCTTTTCCACAGACACATTGATGTTTGATACGGTATTTACCACCATCGGCTCAGCAACCAAAAAATTCACTGCCAAGAATCCGTACAATAAAAAAATCAACATACGCACCATAAAACTTGCCGGAGGCAAAGACTCTGATTATCTACTTAATATCAATGGCACCCCAACCCACTCAATGTCTGATGTTGTCCTTAATCCTCATGACAGCCTTTACATTTTTGCAGAAGTCACCATCAAGCCCAACAACGACAACAATCCCCTGATGGTTAAAGATTCGGTGGTCTTCAACATAAATGGGAACACGCAGGACATCAAACTGATAGCCTGGGGCCAGGATGTGCACCTGATAGATGATGAGGTGCTCAAAACACAGACCTGGGAAGCGGATAAACCTTATTTGGTGTACAATTCAGCATTGGTGGACACCCAGCATACCCTGACCATTGAACCCGGCACCCAAATTCACTTCCACGCAAATTCCCGATTTTATGTAGCAGGCACCCTCATCAGCGATGGCACCAAAGAAAATCCCATTCTTTTTACCAGTGACCGGCCGGAAGAGGATTACAGCAATATCCCCGGGCAATGGGACGGCATTTACCTTATGCCGGAAAGTAGCAACCATATCATCAATTATACGAACATCAAAAATGCCATTACCGGGATACAGGTGGATACCCCGGGAAATACTGCATCTCCTGCCCTTACTTTATCGAATTCAAAGATTCAACACATGACTTATGCCGGTATTTATGCCCGGGGAAGCACCATCAAAGCATACAACAATGTGATCAGTGATTGTGGCAATTACGCGGTAGCACTTACATCGGGGGGATCTTATGAATTTTACCACACCACCATCGCAAATTACTGGAGCGGCTCAACAAGAAGCACCCCTTCCCTGCTTCTAAACAACTATAATGAGAAAAAGCAGGAGAGCGCGCTAAAAAAGGCCCGTTTCAACAACTGTATCATTTATGGGAACAATATATATGAAATCGGTGTCGACTCTTTAGAATCTTCAGGAGTAATGAATTATAAGTTTGAGCATTGTCTGATAAAAACCGGCCAGGAATTCCAGCTTGCAGACCATCATTATGAAAACATCATTAAGAATAAAGATCCCGGATTCATTTCACCGGAAGATTACAATTTCAGGCTTGATACATTGTCACCTGCCATAGATGCAGGAGATGTGCAAACCGGAGAGCGGTATCCGAGGGATATATTGAAAAACAGCAGAAACTCCGATGAAGCCCCGGACCTGGGAGCTTACGAATACATACCGGGAACCGGAAAACAGGAAGAATAAACATGAAAACCAATCTATATATATGGATGGTATTATTTTGGATAAACGGGTTTTGTCTGTCCTCTCTTTTTGCCCAGGAGCAAGCTTCTTCATTTGACCCGGAGAAAAGCAGGACCTTGCGTGTGATGTTCTACAATGTTGAAAATGCTTTCGACACGGTCAATGCTCCGACGGCCGGGGATGATGAATTCACGCCCGGAGGCATCAGACGCTGGAATTGGTATAAATACCGCAATAAAATTGACAAAATGTACAAGGTCATTGTTGCTGCAGGCGGATGGGAACCTCCCGGACTGGTGGGTTTTTGTGAAGTTGAAAGCCGAAAAATCCTGGAAGATCTGGTTCATCATACGCCATTTTCCAAATATCAATACAAGATCATACACAATGAATCACCCGACTTCAGAGGAATTGACGTAGCTGCAATTTACCGGGAAGATAAATTCCAGCCTGCCGGCTTCCGTTATATCTCCGTACCATTGGCAAAACAATTTGAAAGCACCCGGGACATTTTGTACATCAAAGGTATCGTTCCCTCTTCCGACACCCTTCACATCTTTTTCAACCATTGGCCCTCCAGGTGGCAAGGAGCATTGCACAGCCGGCCTAAACGAATAAAAGCCGCACAGATCCTGCGATACCATATTGATTCCCTTCTCAGGAAAAATCCTGAAGCTTTCATGGTTGTAGCCGGGGATTTCAATGATACACCGGAATCCGTAAGTTTGGTGAAATATTTGAAAGCAGAAAACGCGCAGAATTCTATAAAATCCGATAAATTGTATAATCTCTCCCGTCACTGGGAAAAACTTTCGTATGGATCTTATAAATACCAGGGTGTATGGGAAATTTTTGACCAGTTTATTGTCTCGGGGAATTTGCTGACCCCAAATAGCGGTTTACACACCTCACCCCAAAATGCACATATCATGCTCACCCCGTTTTTGGTAACAGAAGATGAAAAATATACCGGAACCAAACCCTTCCGGACGTATTCAGGTTACCGGTATATTGGGGGATTCAGCGATCACCTGCCGATCATTCTCGATCTTCACCAGCATCAGCCCGGTGGTTCTCGGTATTAACAGGGGTGAGCCCGAGTTCCTTTCCCTTTTCCAGCATAAACCGGTAAGCTTCGTTGTAATTGTTGGAGATTTTTCCATCAAGAATGGCATCCTTAATGGCATTTTTGATGATGCCCACATGCTTTCCGGGTTTGATACCGAAGGCATGCATAATGGTTTCTCCTTTGATGGGAGGCTGGAAATTCCTGATGCGGTCCTTTTCTTCAATCTCTTTCATTTTTTTCCGTACACGGCGAAAGTTACTGAGGAATTTTCGAACCTTCTTCTCATTTTTAGAGGTGATATCGGCTTCGCAAAGCAGCATCAGATCTTCAACATCATCTCCTGCATCATACAACAGCCTTCTTATAGCGGCATCCGTTACTTCTTCATCCACCAGCGCCATTGGACGTAAATGCAGAGCCACCAGTTTTTGCACATATTTCATTTTCTCGTTCATAGGCAGGCGGAGCCTTCTGAATATCTCAGGAATCATTTTCCGGCCCACATGATCATGGCCATGAAAAGTCCAGCCATGCTCCCTGAAAAATCTTTTTGTCGGTGGCTTCCCAATATCATGCAATAATGCCGCCCACCGCAGCCAAAGTTTATCACTCATTTTACCAACATTCTCCACCACTTTTGCGGTGTGAAGGTAATTATCCTTGTGCTTCAGATCCTCCCTTACTTCAACTCCTTTCAAACGGGCAAGCTCCGGAAAAAACTCCTTCAAAAGACCCGTATTTTCCAGATGAATCAGCCCAACAGAAGGCCCGGGAGATAACAAGATTTTGTGCATCTCCTCTACAATGCGCTCATTGGAGACGATTTGTATGCGTTCAGCATGATCTGCAATGGCTTGATAGGTTTCATCCTCTATCCTGAAATTAAGCTGTGATGCAAACCTTACTGCCCGCATCATCCTTAACGGATCATCAGAAAAAGTCTGTCCGGGATCAAGTGGGGTACGAAGTGTTTTATGCTTCAGATCTTTGAGGCCTCCGAAAGGATCTACCAGTTCCCCGTAATGGTTTTTATTCAAACAAAGCGCCAATGCATTGATTGTGAAATCTCTTCTCTTCTGATCATCTTCCAGCGTACCGTTTTCAACGATGGGTTTTCTGCTGTCTTTTCGGTAAGACTCACTCCGCGCCCCTACAAATTCAACCTCAACATCCCTGTATTGTAACATAGCCGTGCCGAAGTTCTTGTAAACAGCAATATTTTTAATTTTTAATTCATGAGCCACTTTCCGGGCCAGTTCAATACCACTTCCAAGCACTACAATATCAATATCCTTTGAGTCGCGGCCCAGGAAAATATCCCGGACATACCCGCCTATTGCAAAAACGGAGAACGCATTGGGATCAACTAAGTCTGACACAACTTGAAATATAGGATGATTAAGACTTTTCTTCATATTTAGATATGACAATTTGTTCAAATTTTGTGTCAAAATTTCTTTACGTATTTGGACAAGGCAAAATAAATATTTTTTCAGAAAATATGAATTTAAACTGCATTATTCAAAACGAATCCCGCTGGTAAGCGGGATTCGTTTATGAATGATCCAGGCGAAAAACAAACCACTAAAATTTTGGTATAGGGTTTGCAATATTCATTACGAACATTTAAAAATATAAATTGTTAGATACCTAAATTGTTAATAGAAAAAACGAAAGTGTAATGATTGAAAATTTAACCAAAGAGACATTCAAAGAGAAAGTTTTTAACTTTGAAGAAAACCAGGAATGGAAATTTGAAGGAGATAAACCGGCCATCATTGATTTTTATGCAGACTGGTGCCAACCCTGCAAGATAGTAGAACCGGTGCTGGAAGAACTTTCAGAAGAGTATAAAGGAAAAGTAGATGTTTTCAGGATCGACACTGAGGATCAGCAGGAATTGGCAGCGATGTTTGGGATAAAAAGCATCCCGTCAATCCTGTTCATTCCGCAGGCAGAACAGCCACAGATGGCTCAGGGTGCCTTGCCAAAAGACACACTCGAAAAGGCCATAAAAGATGTATTGAAAGTAGAAAGCAATTAAATTGCTTTTAACCTGCATTATTAAAAAACGAATCCCGCTTTCAGCGGGATTCGTTTTTTAATGTAGGATGGTTTGCGGGTAAGATGCCTGCAAGACTGCGTTAGCTTCGGTTGCTTACGCTAAAGCTTCAGCGACAGGGGGTGGA
>JAGXLC010000137.1 GCA_018334875.1 Bacteroidales bacterium
CCTGTTACTTTTTTGCCCGTTACATGGAAACATTTGATGATACGCCTTTGACTCTTGCAAAACAATATGCCGGCTTGCTGGAAAAAGCAGGAGAGAAAGCCCTGAATACGATCTGGGCAGCTAAAGTGGCCCCGGGTTGTGTAGCATTATATTCTGTAACCAGGGATGAACGATTTTTAAATATTGCTCCCCCTGTTATACAAGCAGTTTTAAAAGGTCAGCATCCTGAAGGATATTGGGTAAAGAATGGCAAACCCTGGATAACACTGACTCCGGAGCAGTGTTTTTGGCTGAGTGATATGAGTGGGAGGGTCGATTGAATACAAAACTTATTGATAAAACTTCTATTCTTAACATTTTCTTATTTTTGACTTTTATTTAATATAACAGGGATACGGCTTTTTAGCTCTGAGTATTATGCGAAAATCTACCGATGATTCATCCTTATTCAGGAAAATAAGAAAAGGAGATGAAAGGGCGTTTGAACTCCTTTTTTACCGTTATTATCCCCGGCTACTTGCTTTTGCCAGAGAGATTGTTCAAAGCGAGGATATTGCCAATGATATGCTTCAGGATGTATATCTCAAATTATGGGAAAAGAGAAAGGAGCTCCGCGATATATCTGTTAAAAACCTGCTTTATACCATGGTTCGGAATCAGTGTCTGAATTATCTCCGTCACCAAAGGGTAATTAATAATAAAAAGGTGTCAATATCTGAGATGAATCAAATAGAAGAACTGTATAATATTGATTTTCAGTCAAAAACATCAGATTTGCTGCTTGCGCAACAATTGGAAGAAGAAATTCAATACCTGATGAACAAACTTCCCAAAAAGTCAAGAGAAGTATTTAGACTAAGCCGGCTTAAGGGTTTGAAAAATAAAGAAATAGCTGAAGAATTGAATGTTTCTGAAAAGAATGTAGAAAAACACATTTCCAAATCCCTCCAACTTTTTCGGAAACACTTTCAGATCTAGCTTGAATAAATTATATTCTAACCAGCCAAAATCTAGCTTTTTATACCAGACTTATATATATATTTAAAAAAATTATATTTAATGGGTAGGGTTAACCCCATCTTTTCGTGTTGATAAATATGAATGGTTTTATGAAAGAAGAGTTAAAATATAAAGAATTGATTGTCAGATACCTAAATGGCAAAGCTTCCCCGCAGGAAAAGGGTGAACTGCTTCAATGGTTGAAAGAAAGTCCGAAACACATGGACTTTTTTGCAAGAGTTAAGAAGGATTGGGACCCGTTTTTGAATGCAGAGGATTTTGTTGATGATGCTTATCAGGAGTTTCAATCCAAAAAATACTTACGCCGGAATCTTAATGAAGCATTTGAAAGAAGATCGGGTGTCAAAAAACGCTTTATATATCCTGTACTTAAGGTGGCTGCTGTACTTTTGATTGGTCTTTTTGTAGGTTTTTGGATTTATGAGTATGATTCAACTGCTCCTGAAAAACAAACAGCTCAAACTGTAATTACCAGTCCAAGAGGTCAGAAATCCAGGCTTATTCTGCCGGATAGCACCAGCGTTTGGTTAAATTCAGAATCTACCATTCGTTATGCTTCTGATTTTTTAAATAACAGGGAAGTCAGGCTGGAGGGGGAGGCCTTTTTTAATGTGCGTAAGAGTAGAAAATCAGTATTTAGCGTACAAACAGATGATTATAGAATTAATGTAAAAGGAACGGAATTCAATGTAATGGCATATGAAGATTTTGACCGTACGGAAACCACGGTTGTTAATGGTAATATAGAGGTTTCCAGGAAAGGGCAGAGCGTCGGAGTGAAGGCAAAGGAAAAAGTGGTTTATGAAGACGGCAAACTTGAAAAGGAACAGGCTAATGTATTGGCGGCCACTTCATGGAAGGATGATATTTTTTACTTCGATCAGGTTCCGTTTAAGGAGCTGGTGAAGCGTTTAGAAAGGTGGTATGATGTGAATATAACGTTGAAAGGAGAGGATTTGAGTGATATTGAATATTCGGGTGTATTCAGAAATGAGGAAACCGTTTGGCAGGTGCTTGATGTTGTCCAAATGACTACCCCTATTGAATACAAAAGAAATCAATTCAGAGAAATCGTTATAACCAATAAGTCGAACTAAAAAAATCTGCCTATGTAAGAAAACCCAAATCCATTGTTTAAAAGAAAAAGGGGAAATGCCCCAACATTTCCCCAATAGTTAAGAAAATAACCGAAAGTTAAATTCTAAAAACCAGTTAAAATTATGAAAAAATCTTGGTTTATGCAAAATACCCAATTGAATGGGTATTTAAAAAAAATTCTTCTAATCATGAAGTTTACGGCAATTTTGATGTTGGCTTTTGCGATCCAGGTTTCAGCATCTTCTTCTTATTCGCAGAATAAAAGGCTGGATTTAAACCTGGAAAATGTCAATCTGAAGGAAGTATTCCGGCAGGTTGAACAGCAATCGGAGTTTTCCTTTTTCTACAAGGATGACATGATCAATAAGGAAAAGCAATACACCCTGAATATGGACGGAGTGTTCGTCAAAGAAGTGTTGAACAGGGTGCTGACGGATCAGAACCTTACCTACCAAATCAGGGATAAGGTAATTGTCATTCTTGATAAGGATAACAGGGGATTACAGCAGAAAGCACAACAACAACAAGAGATAACCGGTACGGTTACCGATGCCGAAAGCGGTGATCCCCTTCCGGGAGCAACCATCCAGGTTCAGGGGACTACTACAGGAACTGTAACCAATACAGACGGTTCCTATAAGATCGAGGTGTCGGATATGGAAGCCACCCTGGTATTTTCTTTTGTTGGTTATCAGTCAAAGACAATTCCCATCAATGGAAGAACGACCATTGATGTGGAGTTGGAAGAAGAAATGACGGAATTGGATGAAGTGGTAGTGATTGGATATGGTGAGCGTCAAAGAGAGGATGTTACTACTTCTGTTTCCAGTATTCAATCCGAGGATATTGAAAAGATTGCCGCTGTTTCTGCCGAGGAGGCCCTTCAGGGTAGCGTACCCGGTGTTCGCGTTCAATCCGGTGGGGGAACACCATGGTCCCGAAATGAAATTCGCATTCGCGGTGTGAATACCTGGGGTGTGGCTTCTCCACTGATCGTAATCGATGGAGTACCCATTACCGAATTTGGTTCCGGGGCAGAAGGACAGAGTGCGAGAGTACAGGATCTAAGAGGACCGGTAAGCATCATGTCTATGATCAACCCCAGCGACATTGAGTCCATCTCTGTACTTAAGGATGCTTCTGCAGCAGCCATTTATGGAATGCGGGCATCTAACGGTGTTATCCTTATTGAGACCAAACAGGGGGAAAGTGGAAGAACACAGGTAGACTTTAATGCCCGGTATGGGGTGAAAAATGTTCCCAACACCTATGATGTCCTTAATGTTGACCAATATGTTGATCTATACCGCGAGGCATTTACCAATAATCCCGATCAGGAGCTACCACCGGTTTTTGACTCCGATTCGGACGACTATCTTGGAGACAGATCTGCTGTTGATTGGCAAAAGCCTTATTTAAATAAGAATGCCGTTACCCAGGATTATAATTTGAAGGTTTCCGGCGGAACAGAAAATTCCACGTATTATTTTTCCTCAGGTTATACACATGAAGAAAGTCCTGTTATTTATGATGAAATGGAACGATACAGCTTTACGGCCAATACGGAAACAGACGTCACCGACTTTTTTAGGGCGGGTTTTAATATAAAAGGAAGCTGGGAGACCAATGATGCAAGTAACAGGGGCAGTATTGAAGAAATGGCTTCTACCCCGCCGTGGCAACCTATATATGGTGACGGAGCCGAAGGATATGCACCTGCTATAGTAGATAATACCCGTGGCGGAGGATTAGACGGAACGAAGAGATGGGGACCTGAAACCGACAAAAACAGATTCGGAGAAATGGCACTGATGAGTACTACTTACCGTGTCGGACGAATTCTTGGAAAAGGTTTTCTTGAGTTTAAGCCATTGGAAAATCTGTCTGTCAGGGGACGTGTAAGTACCGATTACTATTACAACAGAAGAAATCAGTTCCAGGATATAGATGCTTTTATGTTCAATACCACCCCCAGTGATCCAATCAGTCAGGCGGATCCTGAACTGGATGATACGGAAGGTTCTTATGGTGAACGGCATTTGAGAAACAAAAACCTGGTTAAGGAGCTTATTGTAAATTATACCAATTCCTTTGAAAATCATAGTATTGATTTACTTTTCAATGCACAGGATCAGTGGTATGGATTTGAAGGCATCTCCGCAAGTACAGAAGAAATGCACTATGCCAATGAGCTTTATTGGGGTGTTGGCGGACAAAAGGAGTATATTGGCGGTTTTACCGATCAATGGGAAAATTCACTGCAGGGCTACATGGGTCGTGCTTCCTATAACTGGAACAATCGCTATTATGCGGATTTTACCCTGCGTTACGATGGCTCATCCAAGTTTGCCAAAGGCAATCGTTGGGACTGGTTCCCGTCTTTCTCTCTGGCATGGCGCATCAGCGATGAATCCTTCATGTCAGGCATGGACTGGCTGACCGACCTCAAGCTCCGTGGTGGCTGGGGTAAGCTTGGTAACCATGAAATTGCCAATTATGCATATGTTTCCCTAGCCAATGAAAGTGCGACCTATAGTTTGGGAAATAATCCGAATGCCAGACACCCCGGCATGGGCATCGCTTACTGGGGAGCGGTATTTAACCAAAGCCCCAATAAATCCCTGGAATGGGAAAAAACCTATAATACCAATGTTGGGTTTGATGCGATCATTAACCAGAATTTCAGTGCAACTGTTGAAGCATACTATAAAAAGACTTCTAACTTGCTTTCAACAATTGAGATTCCGGCAAGTTCAGGGTTTGTTGCAAATCCCCCGGACAATTTTGGAGCCGTTGTTAATAAAGGGCTTGACATTGATTTAGGTTATCGGGGAAGAACAGGTAACTGGAATTATTCTGTGAACGGGAACATAGGATTTGTTAATAACGAAGTGGTTAAATTGAAAGACGGTGCTCCATTCGGCAGTGGAACGGGACGGGTTGCTGAAGGCAATCCTCTTTTCTACATCTATGGGTATGAAGTGGGTGGAATGTTTCAAAATGAAGAAGAAGTAGAGGTGTACCAGGAAAATTATGATGACGTGCCTGCAGAAGGCGGTAAAGTCTCACCCGGAGATTTATGGTTTAAAGATGTAAGGGGTAATCCCGATGAAGAGCACCGCTTCTATACGCCCACATCCGATAGTACGGTAAATCAGTATGACCGCCATTATTTAGGAAAGACCATACCAGGATTCACTTATGGGTTTAATTTTAGTGTGGGTTATAAGAATTTGACTTTTAGTGCCAATTTTTACGGCGAAGGTAATGTCGAAGCTTATAACTGGTCACGTGTTGGCTTTGTGAACATGTCCTCCAAAGGAAACAACCAGGTAACCGATGTTTTGGATAGATGGACTCCGGAGAATAAAGATACAGATATGCCCAGAGCTGTAGCAGGTGACCCGGCCGGTAATAACCGGTTTTCAAGCCGTTTTGTTGAAGATGCTTCTTATTTACGGCTTCAGTCGGTTAGGTTGAGCTATACCCTTCCTGACTGGCTTTTTACCGGTTCAGGTACAGGCCAGCGTATCAATATATGGGTAGGGGGATCCAACTTATTTACAGTGACCAACTGGACCGGATTGGATCCTTCAACCAATGGAATTCCTACCCCAAGAATATTTAGGGCAGGGTTGAATGCCTCTTTTTAAATTTTTTAAAAGGAATGACATGTAAAAATTTCGTAAACATTAAAATTATATATCGTTATGAAAATGCTTAAATATATTATAGTAACTATTGTTGTAGGAGCCTTGTTTGGCATCAATGCCTGCGACAAAGACAATCTTGATCTGAAGCCTCACGCTCCTTCAGAAGCTGGTTATTTCGAGGAATCTTCCAGTTTTGAGCGTGGTATTTACGGGGCTTATGCAAAGATGTGCGATATCTATTCTCATAATACGAACAGTCCGCTACACGCTTTGTGGTTATTGCCCGCTGATGATGTAACTTCCACTGGTGCATGGTCTTATGAAATCTTTGAGGGGATTGATGCAGGGGATGGCCGGTTAACTGATTTTTTTGAATACTTCTATCAGGTGATTAATCGCTCGAATTTGATCATTAATAAAGCGAATCAAAACATAGATATATTTGATGAGGAAGAGCGGGAAATTGTCAATCAAACTAAAGGGGAGGCCCTTTTCCTACGGGCTTTTGCGCATTTTAAAGTCTGGCAGTTTATGGGTAAAAATATTCCGGTCTGGACCGACAGAAAAGTGCTTAGTCCGGATGTATCACTTGAAGATATGCGGGTTCCAAGTGCCGGCAGCCATAATGCCGTGCTGGATACCTGTATTGCCGATTTGAAGCAGGCAAGAGAGCATCTGCCAGAAACCTGGGAGGAGAGGTATGAAGGCCGTGTTACAAATGATGCGGCAAACGGCTTGCTTGGGAAAATTTATATGTTCCGTGCGTGTTATAATGATGGAAATAGCGAGGATTATAACAATGCCCTTCAGGCTTTTGATCAAATCGATAACCATTCACTTGCCGAACATTATGGGAACAACTTTGATGTAACAACAGAGAACAATGTGGAGTCGCTGTTTGAATATCAGGCCAGCAATGCACCCAGTAATGAAAATATCTGGCTCTCTAATGACTTTGATCTGGCAATAGGCCGGATGAGTGCTTCCTATCAGTATTTTGACAATACATGGAATTATGATAGTTGGGTACCTGGTATTCTATTACCTACTGATAAGCTTATCAACATTTTTGAAACCGGAGAAAGTCAGGATCCTCGTTTCGCTGAAGTGGTTCAGGCCAATGACAATTCTCCCTACCAGGGTTGGGAAATTGTGAAGTACACCAAACGTGGACAATCTGCCGGTGATTTCGGTTCATTCTCTTCCACAAACAATTACCGGTTGTTGCGAATGGGGGACATCCTTTTATTGAAAGCTGAGGCTTATTTACAGACAGGAAATAACGGAGATGCACTTGACCTGGTTAATCAGATCCGCGAACGTGCCAGAAATTCTGTGCCGGATACCGTAAACACTCCTTCTGACGAGCCTGCCGATTTAAGCTCGATAACTATGGCGGATATAATGGATGAACGGTTAAGAGAACTGGCTTGTGAGGGACATCGGTGGCCCGATCTGAAAAGATGGGATGCTGCAGGATACTTAGACCTTGAAGATTGGAATGCCACGGATTTCAGCACAAGATTTGAAAATAGTTTTGTGTTTAATTATCCTGTAAATTTGGTTTATCCGATACCTACTTCAGAGTTGGATCAAAACCCGAATGTTAATCAGAACCCTGGTTATTAGTGGGTAGCATAAAGAGTAAAAATTCACAGATGAATTAAATTTAAAAGCAGAAGCGGCTACCATTCATGTTGTATGGAGCTGCTTCTGCTTTTTTTGGATTACATTTTTAAACGTTCATTTGTTTGCTGTATATTAACATCTAATTTTCATTCGTGCAAATGACAGACAAGAATAAGCTTACCATGAATAAATCAGGCAACAAAGCTATACAGCAATATCTGTTGTTCCTGGTTTTGTTCTTTTCAGGTGTAACAGCTCTGATCTACCAGATTATCTGGATCAGAAAATTCGGATTGGTTTTTGGAGTACATGTCTATTCAATTACTACTGTACTTACCGCTTTTATGGCCGGGTTGGCACTGGGGAGTCTGATATTTGGCAAAATAGTGGATAAGAAAGACAACCCTTTACGGGTTTTCTTTTTGCTTGAATTGGGCATTGGATTGTTCGCCCTTTTTTTTCCTTTTCTCTTTGATGTGCTTTCTCGTGGTTATGGAATCATAGCTCAAAATATGACCCTCCCTGATTATGGTCAGCAGCTTATTCGGTTTAGCATTGCTTTTTTGTTCTTGTTGATTCCTACCACCCTAATGGGCGGAACATTACCGGTAATTATCAAATATTTTGTGCGGCGTCTGGGAAATCTTGGCAGCGGAGTCAGCATCCTTTATGCTCTTAATAATCTGGGTGCTGTAATTGGAGGGTTTTTGACCGGCTTTATATTGATCCGCCTGATAGGTGTTCAGGCCTCTTTACTTATTGCAGCAAGTCTGAATCTGGCCAATGCACTCATAACCTGGCTTATTGCCCGAAGATTCAAGAAAATAATCCTTCAAACCGATGAACGTTATGTAGAAGAAGAAAAAATTGTCAGAAAAACCGAAGACGAGAAGGTGGTTTATAAACTTCCAAAGTCTATCGTCCGGCTTGTACTTTGGGTTTTTGCCATTGAAGGATTTACCACCCTTGCTTATGAAGTGATCTGGGGGCGAATACTTATCAGTTTTTCCTTTGATAAAACCGTGTATTTTTCTACCATTCTCGTGGTAAGTTTCATTTTCGGCCTTTCTTTGGGAAGTTTTTTAATCCGTAAATGGATTGACCGGGGAAAATATCTGCTTTCATTGCTGGGATATATTGAAGTGGCCATTGGCTTAATTTCCTTTGTGCTTCTTTTGTTTTTTTCCTGGTTGGCATCGTTCCTTTCTGAACAGCGTGAATTAACCGATACCTGGATGCAGGTGGCGGGTAAAGAATATTTCATTTTCTTCCTTCTGCTGAGTATCCCCACAACTTTGATGGGTTTTACCTATCCCATCGTAAGTAAATTGTATACCCAAAATATAAAAAATCTGGGGAACCGGATGGGTACCATTGGTTTTCTGGATACCATAGGTTCTATACTCGGATCTTTTGTGGCCGGCTTTGTGTTGATTCCCTTTTTCGGTGTTGTGATTTCTTTTTTGATAATTGTCTCCATCAATGTGTTGATTGGTTTGTTGGTGGTTCTTTCTCACCCTGTTATGTCTAAACGACTGAAATATTCTATTACAGGAGGAACCCTTATTCTATTATTGGTATTATCCATTCAGATTCCCGACCGGCGATATTTTACCTGGTGGGATCAGCTTGATTACAAAAAGACTTTTTTTGGTGAACATTATACCCGTCTGTTATTTTACGATGAAGGCGCGGGTTCAACGGTTACTGTGAGGGAATATCCCTTTGGCGATGGTTATCTGGCCTTGAACGTTGATGGTCACAATACAGCTTATTCCACCGATAAAGACCGCCGGGTGAACGGTTTGCTGGGGTATCTGCCGTATATTCTCCATCCCGATCCCGAAAACGCTATTGTTATTGGCTATGGCATGGGCGTTACTGCCCATTCCCTGGTGCAACCGGATATGAAACAGATCGATATTGCCGAGATTGTGCCCGGAGTGCTCAAAGCTTCGCCGATTTTCTCTGAATGGAACCATAACGTGCTGGAAGAACCCAAAGTAGAAGCCCATATTGAAGATGGCCGCAGCATGATTTATATGAGCAGGGACAAGAAATACGACATCATCACTTCAAATGCCATACACCCCCGCCTGAGCAACAACATTTATACGCGTGATTTCTACCAGATCTGCAGGGAGAAGCTTGCCGACGACGGAATCATCTGTCAGTGGATTCCCCCAAACTGGATTAGTGAAAAGCATTTTAAGGCATTGGTCAATGGCTTTGTGGATGCTTTTCCCCATTCTCAAATGTGGTATATTAACGAATACAGTACTCTCCTGGTAGGGAAAAAAGAGCCGATGGAACTGAATTACGGACTGATCCGGGATAAAATGGCCAATAACGAAAAATTAAGCAAGGAAATGGCCGATTTTGGTATTCCTGATCCGTTTATGTTGCTTTCGCAGTTTATTTTTGATGCGGCAGACCTTGAGGAATATACCGAAGATGCTGCGGTGAATACAGACAATCATCCCATCGTTGAATTCAGTAAGATCATCAACATTGCGCCGAGTGTGCCGGTATTGAATGACATCAGAAATGCTGATCCCGATTATAAGGAGAAAATTGTGAATGCGGATGACGCTGAATATGAAATGCCGGTTATTCTTAAGCGCATCCAGAGTTACAGGGATTTTCACAAGGCGCATATTGAATCCATCATCAAGTC
>JAGXLC010000138.1 GCA_018334875.1 Bacteroidales bacterium
TAGTGTTAATACCATCAATTTATTATAGTAACTCAAACTTTAAAAAGATTCTTTGCGCTCTTTGCCTGCCCGTCGGCAGTCGGGCGTGTTAAATCTTTGCGACCTTTGCGTGAAGCCTTTTAAAAAATGTTTCATGTAAAGGGATGCCGATGATTATAAAGGAACTCCGGGTATGGGATGGAGTTCACTCAAACCGCACTTTTTTAAGCGAGAAAATCATACCCCCCAGTGACACCAAAAGCGTGATCAGATAAAACATCAGGCTTAGCGCTACCGCGGCATTCAGATCAAAAGTCATATAAGCGGAGAAGAATAAAAAGGTAAGCTCCCTTGCACCGGCTCCGCCAATTGTTATGGGGAGAATGGCCACAACGGAAGATACCAGGAAAATGGCCGTATAGATAATAAGATGGTCTTCGATCCCCCAGGAATGCAATATCATAATGATCATAACAATCTGGGAGACCTGTACCAGTAAGGAATAAACATTGATTGTATGGATGAATCCCTTAAAAACCGGGAAAAATCTTTTCATGATCAGGAAATAGATCAGGTAACCCAGGGGAATCATTCCGGCTAGGGTTATGCTGAGCCATTTCGGTTCTATCGTAACCGAGAAAAAGAGACAACTGAGAATAAGAAGAACAAACATACCGTTGGCCCGGTCAACCAAAATCGCGGTAAGTATGGTTTTTACAGGTTTTTTAAACTGCCGGTTCAGTAAATAGGTTTTATAGCCATCTCCGCCCACCCCGCCTGGCAGAAATATGTTGTAGTACATGCCAAGCCAGTAGAGCTGCAGGTTCTTTTTTTGTGACAGGTCTATACCGGTCATCGAAAACAATCGATTGAGCCTGTAAGCCGATATGATCTTCGAGAGGGCAAACAATGCAATGGCTAACAAAAGATAAACCGGATCTGATCTCTTATAAAGGTTGATGATTTGAGGGAGTTCAATTTGCCTGAGAACAAAATACAGTGCACCCAGTGAAATAATGAGCTTAACCAGAACCTTCAATATGTTTCTCATCCCTGAGTACCTTATCCCCTTCCTGTTTTTCTCCAATTGTAATGCTTTTTACCTTGTAATGTCTCTTTTTTTGGGATTCATAATACGTCCGTATAAGTAGCTCGGCAATAATCCCGATGGTAATGAGCTGAAAGCCTGCTACCAACATTATTACTCCCAGTATCATTAGCGGCTTTCCCCATATATCCTGACCCAGGATTTTAAGATACAAAAGGTAGAAATTGATGAATATACCTACAAACAATGCCATTAAACCTATATTACCGAAAAGATGCATGGGTTTGCTCATGTATTTCTTCATGAACAGCATAAAGAGCAGGTCGCTGACCACTTTAAAGGTCCTGTTGATGCCATATTTTGATTTGCCATGCTTTCTGCTGTGATGATGGACGTTCATCTGGCCAATCATGGCTCCATCCAGACTGGCAAGAACCGGTATATACCGGTGCAGTTCCCCGTAGAGATTGAGGTCCTTCGCTGTATCACTTTTAATTACTTTCAGGGTACATCCATAGTCTTTCATCTTCACACGGGTGGTAAGGCGAATGATGTAATTGGCTATTTTACTGGGTATCTTTCTCAAAAATATACCGTCCCTGCGGTTCTTCCGGATTCCGGCAACCATATCGAGTTCTTCACTTTTTAGTTTATTAAGCATGGGGGGGATATCTTTTGGATCATTTTGTAAATCCCCATCTATGGGGAATGTATATTGCCTTTGCATTGGGATTCCTGACCAAAGGTCCGGTGGCAGTTGCGCTGCCTGCACTGGTCCTTCTTGCTTTTTTGCTACTCACCCGACAGTTTACCTGGAAGAAGCTTGGGAAGCTCAGGCTGTTTCAGGGTATATTGTTGTTTTTGGTGATTGCTTCTCCCTGGTATATATTGGTTTCCATTAAAACAGATATGGCCTGGACCGAAGGTTTTTTCCTGAAGCATAACCTCACCAGGTATACTGATACCATGGAAGGTCACGGAGGAATTTATTTTCTTACGGTGATTTACCTTTTATTGGGAATGCTGCCGTTTTCCCCTTTATTGATCCAAAGCATGATCTATGCCTTTAAAAACAGAAGCAATCACATTTACTATTTTCTTTTGCTCTACATTGGTGTGTTTACTTTATTTTTTTCGCTTTCTGATACTCAGCTTCCCAATTACATCATGCCCGTTTTCCCCGCATCTGCTGTATTGATTGCCGCCTTTATTGCTCATGCCGGCAAAAGAGAATACCATCGATATAAAGTAGGAATGGCACTTTGGATGGGCTTGGTGATCAGTCTTCTCCTTCCCATTGGCCTGTATTTTGGAGTGCAATACGATGTCAATCTACAGGGAATGAGCTACCTGGCCTATTATTTGATTCCCCTGCCCCTGGGATTTATCTTTGCAATCACCCGGTTCTACCGTGCTCGCTTCAGAAACGCATTCATATGGCTTGGTTCGTCATTTCTACTGGTGAACATACTGTTGCATGCCTTTATGCTGCCTGTCGTTTCTCAGAAATCCATTGCCGAAGAATTCGTTTCGAGCCTGAATGAGCATTACGAATTGATTGGTTACAAAAGGATGAATCCTTCCTTTGTCTTTTATTACCGAAAAGAGATACCCATGTATCATAATTTACAGGACCTTGAGAAAAAGCTGAACACCATGGAAAAAGGATACATCATCTCCAGGAAGAATTATAGGAAAGCGCTTCTCTCTTCTTTCCCTGAATTAACAGTGTACAAAGAAAGGAAAGACCTGTTTGAAGGTCATACAACCCTGATCCTTAAGAAGGATTGAATGGGTGTTGTTGAGCATTCCCAATTTTTTCCAAAAAAGAATGAACTAAAAGAGCGTGGTTGGAAACAATCGGGAATGCACTCCCCCCGTGGACTCATGGTTTGGTCTGTAAATTTTATATTAAGCTTAATGAACCAGATTTTCAGCTCTTTCCTGATGACTTTTATTACCGGTAACTTTAAATTATATTTTATTTAATAAAAACATATCGATTTCTCAATACGGGTTTTAGATATACTTAACAGTAGAGTACCATCTTTGGATCAAATCAAAACAGATCCGAAGTATGAAAACAAGGTTAGTCACTACATTAAGGATTTTTCTTAAAACCCTGGTTTTATTGATACTTATTCCGCTCTTCCTAATATCCCTGCAATATTTCAATACGGTTATATACAACTTTGAAAGGAATGAGCCTTTTAACGGAAGTTCCTTCTATAATCCCTATGAAGATTTCAATGGGAGATGGATGAGGGCTAATTTTCACTGTCACTCGCTGGCCTGGGGAGGGGTCACACATGGACATCAATCCCCCGAAGAGGTATATCAACATTATTATGATAATGGTTACGACGTGGTGGGGTTGAGCAATTACCAGCAGATAACACCGCCTCCTCAGGGTGGTTTATATATTCCCACCTATGAACACGGCGTGAATCTCAAACTAAACCATCACATCGTATTAAACAGCAGCAAGCCGAGCTTCGCAGATTTTTTTCTGTGGCAGAATGCCCATCAGAAACAAAGGATTATTGAAAAGTTAAAGGAAAATGGCGGTATGATAGCCATCGCTCATCCGAAATTACGAAATGCTTTTCAAGAGGATGATATGGGGAAGCTCAGGGGATACGATTTCATTGAAGTCCTGAACAATTATAAAAAGTCATTCTCTATTTGGGATGCAGCATTAAGTTCAGGCAATCTTTGCTGGATATTGGCCAACGACGATTCACACGATATCTATAAGGAAAACGATACATTTGTGAACTGGAATATGATAGGAGCCGGTCATAAAAGCCGGGAAAGCATCATGTCAGCGCTCAGAAAGGGATGTCACTACGGGGTAAATAACAGAAAAGAACATAAAAACTCCAACTTCCTTCATTCAGCCCGGGTTATAGGTAACAGGTTGAAAGTTCGTTTCAGGCATCCTGCCGATAAGATCACATTCATTGGCGATCATGGCGATCATAAGAAAACGGTTGATAATACCAGTCAGGCAGCCTATCTTTTTACGCCCGAAGACACCTACATACGGGTAGAAGCAGAAACAGACGAAGCCATCCTTTACCTGAATCCATTCTTCCGGTATAATGAAAATAAACCAACGGTCAATGCATCCCTGCCCGAAGCCAATATTCTTCTGACCATACTTTACAGAATTCAGATCCTTCTGATAAGTTCCCTGTTGTTTACATTGATCCTTCTTTTAACGGGCGCTATAAAACTTGTCAGGGCAAAAAAAGGTTTATCTTTGTCTGTTAACAAGCTTTATCAAAAAAGAAGCAGAACATTTGACTGATTAACTGATATCAGACATGCTCAGTTCCTTTATCTTTGAGCCCATTTATCGTTAATTTTGATTATATATAGCATCAAATCGAAAATCGAATAAGAATAAAATAAAAAATAATGGCTTATGAAAACACATACTTACACATATCTCATTTATCTGATTCTGTTTGTTCTGGCTCCTGTTATTCATGCGCAGGAATTGCCCGTCAGGATTCCGAATGGAAAGAAAGTTTCAGGCGGGCTCAGTAATGAAATCAGTCTGGATCAGATATATACGGCACTTAAAAAAGAAGGAAACAAGCAGGGATTGTTGATTGATTTCGATGATTCCAATCTCCGGGGTACCATCTATTCCGGGCCATATCCTTTTGAAGAGGAGGAGTCCGATATAACTTATCGTCGGTACCGGATGCGAAGTCCACTCAATAATGGAAGAGGGGTAATACCCATCTCCCGACTTTATACTCCGAAGTATGATGCAAACGATTGGGGTAAGGATTTACGGAAGCAAGCAACCCTGTCTGTCAGACTCGATCTCTGGAAGAATCTGGAAGATGAGGCGACCCATTACGGATTGCACGATTTTCTGGTGGATTTTTGGGTTCGTCCTGAAGATACTACCTTTCATCTGGCAACTACGATTATCGAGGGACCTTTTGTGTACCTGACCCGAAGCGACGATGGTTATGAAAACGGTACTTCCGTTACTGTTGCCTGGGAAACTATGCAAACAGCACCAGGCAAAGTGGTGGTTGAAGGAGTTGGGTCTTTCGAAAATAAAACCGGCAAAACAAAAAAGCATGAAGTTAAGATCATGGGCCTTAAGCATGATGAGGAATATGAATATTACGTGCAAAACGGAAAAACCCGGTCCCCTGCATATACTTTCACTACTGCCCCCGAGAAGGGAAAGGAAAACATCACCATTGCCTATGCAGGCGACAGCCGGGAAGGTGTCGGAGGCGGGGAGCGCGAGTTTATGGGTGTTAATCGTTATATACTTCGCCAGCTAGCTGATGATGCCCTCAGGCGTGGAGCCGAAATATTTCTCTTCGGAGGCGATCTTGTTAATGGCTATACAACTGATACGGAAGATTTCAAAACCCAGTTGAAGGCCTGGAAGCAGGCTATGGAGGGATTTATGCATTTGCGTGCCGTTTATCCGGCTCAAGGCAACCATGAATCTCTGTTGAATATTTATAAAACAGCGGATTCAAGCTATGTCATGATGGATAAGTTTCCATACGACGAGAGCGCCGAAGCCATTTTCGCCGAAGAATTGGTCTTGCCGGAAAATGCTCCCGAACTTTCGGATGAAAGACGCCCGGAATATAAGGAAGAGGTTTACGCTTTTCAATACGGTGCTTTGAAGATAATTGCCTTTAACAACAATTACTGGTATACGGATGAACAAAGCATAAGTGATTACGGGGGATCCCCGGAGGGTTACATCATGCCCGATCAGATGAATTGGATCAAACGGCAAATTCAGTCGGGGGAGGAAGATCCTTCCGTCAAGGCCATTCTGTTGTATGCCCAGGAACCGGTTTTTCCAAATGGTGGCCATGTTTCAGACGCCATGTGGTATGAAGGCAATAACAACGTGCGTGCATACACGTATCGAAACGGTAAAACCCTTCCTGAAGAAAAGGGCATCATCGAAGTGCGCAATGAACTATGGGAGGCCGTTAGCAGTTCAAAAAAGGTAGCTGCAGTGCTTACCTCCGATGAACATGGTTATCACAGAACACGGATTGATAAAAATACGCCGGTGGGCGTGATGAGTGATGATACCGACGGAGATGGCAGGCTTAACGCTGTATCTCCCAATAAGAACTTCCGTTATCCTACCTGGCATATTACCAGCGGCGGCGGGGGAGCTCCCTATTACTCCCGGCAAAAGGTACCCTGGACTGAAGACGTGGCTCTTTACACCTCACAATTCAATTACAGCCTTATATCTCTGAAGAACGGCAGGCTGACCCTGGAAGTGTATAATCAGAACGGTCAAAGGCTTGATTATGTAAAGGATTTAATGAAAATTAAAAAATAGTAAAGTCTGAAATTTGAAATATCCTTAATGTTTCCTTTCAGATAATTTAATCCTTACCTCTCTTAACTAAACTACATTTGCGTTGTTTAGCAGTTTTAAAATTTAAATTATAGGTGTGAAAAATGGAGCCAAAAAAATCAAAAAAAGCTGATCTGCAAAACAAACGGGTTGTCTTTATGCAACTGGGTTTTGTTGTTGCACTGGCAATGGTGCTTATTGCCTTTGAATGGACTTCCAAGCCTGGAAAAATCACAGGTTTTGCCAGTGATGAGGCAGATGAAATCGTACAGGAAAATGTGCCAATCACACGGCAGGAAGAGAAGAAGCCGCCCCCTCCGCCACCTCCTCCCAAAACCACGGAGGTGCTCAATATTGTTGACAATGATATAGACATTGAAGATGAATTAATTCTTGAAGAAACAGAAGCAGATCAGGATACACGGGTACTGGTCGATGTCTTTCGACAGGAAGAAGAGGAGGAAGAAGAAGAGGATAAAGTCTTTATTACGGTCGAAGATATGCCAACTTTTATGGGGAAAGGTCTGAATGAATTCCGCAATTATATACAGAAAAATCTGGATTATCCATTGATTGCTAAAGAAAATGGTATTGAAGGCATAGTATACACCAAATTTATTGTGGATAAAGATGGCTCTGTGAAAAATGTTGGCATTTTACGAGGTGTTGATCCAGTGCTTGATCAAGCTACTGTTGAGGCAATACGGGAATCTCCCAAGTGGGAACCAGGGAAACAAAGAGGCATACCTGTAAGAGTATCTGTTACTATGCCAATTGCTTTTGTCCTTGATTAGTATAACAAGATTTATTCCAAACCATTATATGATTTTAGCCTTAACTTATATGAGAAGCAAATGGAGTGAATATCTGTTCTGAGGCCTTATACAATGGAAAAATTAGATATTAAAAGTGAATGTGAAGTAATTAAGATTGGAGATACTCCGGCTGATTTGCTATCAGGATTCAATGCAGGATGCAAGGGGAATATCGGTTTACAGAGCGGAGCTTTTACCAAAGAAAAACTCAGGGAGTGCAGGCACACCCATATCATTCCGAGTGTCCGGGAACTACCTTATCTTATTAAGGAGGAATTTCAGACTTACAATGCAACCTATTTATAATAGTCATAAAATATAAAATTAGCAACTGGTTTGTGGATATGCACAAAAATCTGGATGTTGTAATTGAACTATAATTTAAGGTTTGGGTTTGGTTTCTCATGGGCGGAAGAACGCATATGGATTCCCTTGATTGGAAAAAATATGCGTTCTTTTTTCTTTTATATCCATGAATTCAATTACGTTACCCCTTCCTATAAACAAACACCGTAATGATGATCAACACCAGGGTGGAAAAAAAGAGCGATGAGCCCTCGGTGCTCTGCCAAAACCAATCCATGGTATATTCATTCCACACGATATTCCATAGGGAACTTGTGACAAGCAGGCCGTATCCGGCTATCAACATCATGATCAGATCGATTACCAGAGCAGGCAGCGTCATGGCAGCTGCCAGGGAAATGGTTATGGTAATCAAAAGGATCTTCAGAATGGCAAAAAGAAAACCCGTAAGCGAGATGTACTGAAAGCTTTCTGTGGTTATCTTGCTTGTGAGAAACCCGAGTATCATCAGCACCAATGATACTATAAACAAAAAGGTAGTGTATTTTTTCATAGCTTATATATTTAATTGTTAAACAAACAAGGACATCAGGGAAAATTAACCCATCAATCTTTTATAAAAATACCATTTGTAAATCAATGTAATTTAAGGCTATCCCGCCAAATGCTTAAATGCTTCATAAACCAGGAAAGCCGGCCATACGATTGCTTTAAGAAAACCCAGCACACCCATCCAAAAAGTGGTAGCCTGGGAGATAAAAAAAATGGCTGCTCCGATGAATCCCAAACCGTAAACAGCGCTGTTCTGCGGATTGCTTTTTGCTTCATGTGACATAATGATCCTCCTTTTTTTTGCAAGATATAAATTTCAAATGAAAAAATCCAAAATACAATCTTCTTGATGGAAAATATATAGCCACAGATGCACAAATGGATTATTATTCGTGCATTCGTGGCAATCCAAACCCTTAATTATTCAGGAAAGCCTTGCCGGGCTCTGGAAAATCTCTGTCTGCATCATCCAGCACCAGCACCCAATCCACACCCTTAACCGGTGTGCTGAAATGCTGTTCCTGGTCTGTCCCGAATTCTCCTATTTTATTTGATGCGCCGGTGCGGGGATTATACCACCAGGCAACCATCGTATCCGCTCTTAATTTTTCCGGGTTTACAGTAACTTCCCTGTTGGCGGGAAGATAAACCATGGCATATCCATTGCCCCGGGTGGCTGCCACATGATTGGCATAATTCCCTTCTTCTGATTCAATGAGGCTTTGATCGGGTATGCGGCTGTAATAGGGCCGGGAGAGCATCAGTTTTCTTACGTGGGTCATATCCCAGGCACCGGGCAGGTCCAGCACCTCGTCCCAGGTATGCCGGGCTGCGCTTATAGGATCCTGACCTTCATGCAGCATCTGCCAGATAGGATGGCATCCGTAGGTATGTCCGTGTGCGCCTGCAAAAAGAGCCCAGTAAGCAGCCCTGCGAACATCCTCTGCATCGAACCAGCCGTTTTTGGGGTCCCAGCTTACGGGATGATCCTCATAGCAAGGCTCCCCATCCATACAGGGCTTTACCGGCAACAGTTCATAATCAGCATGTATCTTTTCATAGTTTGAGATGAATTTATCGCTGTGCCCCGATTGCAACATGTTGAAATCAAGCCAGTCCGCATCGTGAAAGCAAGTAGATGATTTTGTGCCACCTTGCGGATGGAATGTCATCAGGTGGTTGGAATCAACCGATTGAATGCCTCTGGCCATGGCATCCCAAACGGGATAATTGTCGCCGCCGCATGTCCGGTCACCGCCAATGATCCATATGATGTTGGGTTCATCTTTATACCGCTTTCCAATCCACTGACCGTATTCATAAGCATTTTCAGGATTGAATATTTCCGGACCTACGCCCCACTGTGGATCCACCTTATCGCCCCAGGTGGGCAATAAGCCAATGAACAAGCCCTTTTCTTCCGCCTTGTTGATGATGTAATCCACATGCTCCCAATAGGCTTCATTCGGCTTTGTAGGATCGTTATCAATCAAAGGGGTTTCTCCATAAGGATTGGGAGTGTTCAGCCCATCCAGCTCGGCAAGCGCCACTGCCTGGATTACGGTAAATCCCTTTTCCCGGCGGTTCTCCAGATATTTTTCCGCTTCCTCCTTATCCAGACGGTGGAACAGCTCCCAGGCCGTATCACCCAGATAAAAGAACGGGGTGCCGTCTTCAAATTGCAGATACCTGCCATTGGGAGAAACCTGAAGCTGACCGTGGCTAAAATCAACGGAAGGGCCGTTCCATTTAGATTCCTGCGCACCTGTTAGAAACGGGACAAATAAAACAAGTGCTATAAATAGTGCAACGCGTGAATTCATGGCAATTAATTATTTATTATACTCGTATTTCTACTTACTGTATACTACTTACTAACTCCCCAACTTCAAACCTCAAACCATCAAACATTCAAACTCTTTGTCAAACTCCTGTCAAACAGCTCAATGACCGCTTAATGACTACCTAATGACAACCAATGACAATCTAATTTT
>JAGXLC010000139.1 GCA_018334875.1 Bacteroidales bacterium
ATTCTGCTTTAACTGGTTGAGATAGCGTACATGAGGCACCTCAAAAAGTGTATTGACAAATTCAATCCCGTTGATGCCAAAATCTTCACGGGCAATTTTGGGAAAATCGAGGGTTTTCCATTTGCCTTGTCTGATCTCATTCACCAAAGCCCATTGGGCAATGGAAATGTCGTCTTTCCGGTTGATTGGGGTTATCTGGCTTTTTGAGCTTGTTAACACCGAAGGCGCGAGCATGCTCATGGCGCCCAATGTCAGTGATTTGTTGATAAATTCTCTTCTTTTCATGTTCACTAATTATTTTAAGAGTTCTTGATTTAATATTGAATGGCCACGAATGCACGAATGAATTTCTCTTTCATTCGTGCATTCGTGGCTATCATTATTCGTGTCCATCACAAAACAATCCGTTTGTAATTCAGTTTGATTTCTCCAAAATTAACAATTAACGACAGTTTCAGACCTGAAACTTTCAAATAGCTTATTGCCCTTGCAATAAAATCTTCCGCTATACCGGAAACTGCCTTTACTTCAAGAACGATTCGGTCAAATACTACAAAGTCTGCCTGAAACTTATGGGGTAATATGACGCCTTTGTAATTTACTTCATATCTTTTTTCCCTTTCATAGGGAATCTTCAAATTCTTGAATTCATACTCCAGGGCATCTTTATAAACAATTTCAAGAAAGCCGGGCCCGAGATTGTTATGCACATCCATGCAGATCCCAATGATCTTATAGCTTTCTTCTTTATGAATGAGATTTGCCATTCAAATTGCACATATTTGAGCCACTAATCCCGCTTTCAGACGGGACAAGTGTACGAATGAAAGACATAATGTTTATTCGTGTATTCATGGCTCTTTTCCTTTCAAAAATACAAACAAATATCTTCACATAAATAACACCCGTAATTTCGTTTTCTTACCGATTCAAGATTGCTTCAATATTTGTTTGCAGAGCATATTGGCTATAATTTTTTAGCCACCCAATGATTGACAAATGTTTATTAGTGCACCTGTCCCGTCTGAAAGCGGGATTCGTGGCATATCTTTAGCATATCTTCTTTTAAAATTTATCCGTGGTCATTTTTCGAGATAATTGCACACATCGCTCCCCAAATTTAATCAATTTTTAAATCATTCTCCATGATTTGGAGTGCTCTGAAACAAGACCCGCAACCTGGCAATTGATCCTTCTTCCCAGAAAATTTTTATTTTTAAAACAAATTACCACTTTTACATCCCCCAAATTTCATCAAAATTAGCCGGCATTTAAACAACCTACTTACTTCATAAATCGTAAAGTATCCAGTAATAATTATAAAAAATTAAAAATATGGTTAATATTGAAGAGAAGATCAGGGATACCAAAAAAGCAGCAGAGACAGCCTCTCAAAAGATACAGGAAAAACATTTTGACGAAACCCTCAATACTGTAGATAAAACAAAAAACATAATCAATGATATTAAGTATAAATTAAATGGGTTAAATGTTGATCTTTATGATTATGTGTTTGATGATGAGGAGTTTTACTTCAAAAATAAGAATGAACTTAAAGACCTGAGAAATCATATGATCGGTTTTGTTAATGATATCAAAAATTCTAAAAATTTGTATTCAGGTGTTGAAACCCTGTTAAATGAATTTACAGAGGAAATGAACCATTTCAGTGAGATCATTGACGATATGGAAATGAAATACGAAATATTGCCAGGTAACGAAAAAATATATAATATTTTGAAAAATATAAAATAAATACATGTTCTTCTATACTTCAGATTTTGAAAAGTCTCTTAAACGATTAGAGCGTAAAAAGAAATATGGATACTCCACATGTAAAGGTGACATAAAGTATGTTGTTGGTCACCTCTCATTTGAACAAGTATGGGAAATGAGGGACAATATATTTGATGACCCGCCATTCCGCATCATAAAAGTAAGAATTCCCAATAGCGGTCGCAATCTCAGTAAAAAAGAGGGATTTCGATTGATCATGGTTCTCAATAAAGATAAAAAAACGGTTACATTCTTGTATGTATATCCCATGAAAGGAAAATATTCAAGGTTAAATGTCAGCAAAAAAGACCTCCATGAACTTTTAACCACTTTTGCAAAAGAATCTAACCCGAATTATTCCTGAACGATCCACCCGCTTTAATCTAAATCCTGATAAATATCCGCTGTTTATACAATAAGTAACACAGGTACCAGTTAAAGAACCACACAGTGGCACGCGACAAGGCTTCCACCACCGTTGCATCCGTCCACCCCAGAACCAATCCGAACCAAGGCTCTACGATCTGATGGACCACATCACTGAAGCCAAAATGGTTGAACAGGTATATGAACAACGGGTTCATTCCAACGATCACACCAAACATCGCCCAGTTTTTATAGCCTTTCATATCGATAATCCAATATGTAAGGGCAAGTGCAAGAATGGTATAACCCCCGCTGATGAATACAAATGAACCGGTAGCAATTCGTTTGATCACAGGTGACACGGTGGTCAGGCTGTATCCTACAGCCAGAGTGATCAGCCCTGCCAATATAAGTGTTTTAAGTTTCTGCCTGTCTGATTGGCCAGCAAGAAGCAGCTTTCCACACAGCACTCCCCAGATGGTATGAGCGGCTGTGGGTATGGCATTAAAGGACACCCATCCTCCTCTTGAACCGTCGGAAATAAGCTGATCGAAGAAGGTGCCGAAATTCTGGTCCTTAACAAAGGGTTGGTTGAAGCCCTCCAGCGGAAAAGTCCGGTAAAGCACTTCCGTTAATACCACGAGACCCACTGAGATGAGAATTTGCCAGGAAGGCCTTTTGTGAATCAACACAAATGCAATAATATAGGTCACTCCAATCTGGGCCAGCACATTCTGGAAATAAAGGGTAAAATGGTCCTGACCGGTGGTATATAAAGCAACCCCCAGCAAAATCAATATCACGGAACGTTGTGCTGCATGACCCTTGAGTTTGTTCCAGCTCTGTCCTTTTGCCAGCCTTTTACTAACGGAAAAGGGTATGGCCACACCCACGATGAACATAAAAAAGGGTTGTACCAGATCCCAGAAACGAAGCCCCTCCCATTCGGGATGAGAGAACTGTTTGAATATCTCCTGAGCAACGGTGCCATCAAACTCAGAACCTGCAAAATAATGCAGAAAACCGGCATTGACCAGTAACAGCATGGTGAAGCCGCGGAAAAAATCAAGTGAAGTCAGACGTTGTGTTGGTTGAGCCATATCAAACTGGTTTTATATTTTTATAAATAGAGTCTGTCTATAATATCCGCTGGCTGCGTTGCGCTCGTTTTTCATGCCAGTCGATTACATCAAGTAAACTCCTGTCATTCAAAACTCGCAAGCCTTGCCAGCGAACATTCTAGACGAGACTCTTTCAAATCTCCTTGACTTTATGGACAAACACTAAATAGAAGCAGAAAAAGCATTTTTAACTTGGAATAGCAAACCATAAAAAATTACCAACCTATCGAAACAAAAAGGGTTTAAGCCCAAAATACCATAGAGACCCGATGCATTGCGTCTCTATAACATGTATCATTATATCGGAATGGAGCATACTCCAAAATTTCTATCCCATATATTCCCTAAGTTTCTTTAATGCCTGAGTAATATGTTTTTCTACAGTTTTCAGGCTAATGTTCATTTCTCTTGCAATTTCCTTGTTTTTTTTCTCCTCGAAACGACTCATCTTAAAAATCTTCCTGCTTTTATCAGGCAGGGATTCAATGGCATCATGAAGCTTGCTCCGAAGCTCTTCTAAACGGATATCCTGGTCGATAGTCTCTCCGTAATCCTCGTAATATTGAAGCTCCATGTTGCGTATCTTTCTCCGAAGCCAGGCGTACCTGCCTTTTATCCTTTCGTGTTTGAGATGATTCAGACACTCGTTCCTCACACACGCATAAAGGAAGGATTCCAAAGAAGTATTGATGCATAAATTTTTGCGGTCTTTCCATAACTTAAAAAACACTTCCTGCACCATATCCTTGGCCCGCCCTTCATCTTCCACAAACCGATAAGCATACCTGATCAGGGGCAGAGAATACAAATTAAAAATATACTCCAGGGTTTTAATCTCCCCTTGTTTTAATTTCTGAATATTTTTTCTTTCGAAATTGTCCATTTATTGAACATACCCATTACTTGTTTATATGCACTACCCCTGTCGTATAAACCAAAAAACTGCAGATACCCAAAAATGTAAATATGAAAAAAATACCCTCAATTATGAAATTTTAAAATTAACAAAATTTAACCAGAATGAAAAAGCCAGAATGAAAAAAATAATGCCTGATAATTATGATGCCCCATCAATACTCATACCATTTGTCATTAAGTTGTTTGACAAAGGTTTGACAGGAGTTTGACAAAGAGTTTGATGTTAGGTCTGGCAGTTAATTCATTAGTCATTGTTTGTCATTATGTTATTTGACAAGAGTACTGTGGAGCGCAATGAACAAACCGGTAAATATCACATTATTCCCTAGAACGAGGAATATATTCACCAAACGAAAGATTTATCGCGCACTCTACGAGGCGCCTAATATAGCCGGGGTATGGCATTTCTATCGCTATTTGCCCCTTATCGGGGCAAGAGGCGGGGTCATTTAAAAAGTATAAGATAAATGCAATAAAGATAATGTGTAAATGAAACCAAAGGTAAAACCAGATTGCCGGCTTTAGCCGTTGCCTAACTTTAATATAGCGCTACATCGTTTACAAGATTTTAATTGTGATTTATAGCAAAACATCGTTTACAAAGTGTGCCCCCCATGGAGCAGCGCCGTCTAAGGAACCTAACCTATAAAGTCTACCTATGTTCAGCTACCTGGTAACAAACGATTCTTTAATGCTGCCCTCATAGAGTGCCAATAGCGATAGCAACAATTTGCCCACCGATTCCTACGTCTCGCAGAGCGCGCGATAAAATGCGGATTATATGCATCATTATGAATTTGGTGAATAATTATGAAAGGCTAGCTAACAATTAACAAAGGATGCGTAGCAACGGCACAAAATTTTTATTGAACCATATAAAGAACGTCAAAACACATGAGCCTTTATCTTAGAGACTCCTGCATTTCTGTCAATTAAACCCTGAAAGGGTTCAAAGATAGTAGCCCCGTCCGGCAGCTGCCGGACGGGGTAGAATAGCACAAAACATTAAAGCGCTCCAACTGATACCAAAGAATAGGGCAGCGACCGTGGTTGGAGCGCAATGAAGGAACCGGTAAAAATCACATTATTCCCTATGACGAGGAATATATTCACCAAATGAGAGATTTATCGCGAACTTTAGGAGGCGCCCAATATCGGCGGGGGATGTCTATTCTTAAAACAAAGCTGTGCGCTTTAAAATTTCTGATATTTTCTGATCGCTTTCGCCCATTTCTTTCAAGACTGCCTTGATTTTATCTACTTCCACCATTTTCTTGTCTATCTCGTCCTTGTCCCTTTCAATATCTTTTAGCTTTTCTCTGATGGGATGAATGGCAGTACGCCTGTCCCAAATGGTATAGCCCAGATTGATTATAACCAATCCGACAAGTAATGAAATAGCCCAATATAATGCGTTAAACCGATTATGAATACCTTCGAATCTTGCATCCATTTCGTTTCTCAGGGAATTCATTTCGCTTCTTAAAGAACTCATCTCGTTTCTCAGGGAATTCATTCCATTTCGTAAGGACTTTTGTTCTGATTCCAGCCGGATAAGCCTGTCTCTGTCATCTAATGTAAAAGGAACTTCTTCCTGGGCAAACAGGCAACCAGAAAACAAAATAAACAATATAAAAATGAACCGCTTCATCAAATTTTATTTTCTATAATATCAATTAATTCAGAAAACGACACAACTAAGAAAATGAATTGTTTTTCAAATATATTAAATTTTAAATTATACCAATGTATTTTATCTGGAAAACGTAAAAAAAGTAGTTTAAGTTGTCATATAATATAATGAAATCATGGATGGCACGAAGGCACGATAGCACGAAAGAGCGACGGCACGACAGCACGAGGGCACGAAAAATCGACAACGCGAGGGGGCGATGGAGCGAACCTGTAGCTTCTGACAACATGACCCCGCCTCCGTTTCGCTTCCGCGGGGCAGGAACAATTCTGCTTCCCTTTCATGGACCTGATAACCGGTCAGACGGGGTGCTTTCGGAAAGCCCGGCAGCGAACATAGCTACAGATCTATCCGAGGACTGAGGCGAACCGGAGGGTACAATAAGTTATATCAAAAAAACTGGTGATTCCGAGGCTACACCTCTTAATGGTCGAAAAGCCTCAATCACACAATCTTATTAAAAGAAATAACCAAACAACTTATTATTTGTGTACTTGTCCCGTCTGAAAGCGTGATTCGTAGCCATCATTAATCCATTTCAAATACGTGGCCATCCACCAACTGCGTTGTGCCAACTTAATTTACCCGTCCGACCGGCATGCCTGATTCCAAAGGGGATAGACCGGCCGGTTTTGTCATTCAATTCTGCTTTCACTTCATGTATCTGATAACCGGTCAGACGGGGTGCTTTCGGAAAGGTCGGCAGCGAAAGTAACTACAGATCTATCCGGGGTCTGAGGTGAACCGAAGCTGGTGGACTCTCATACCCGCGGATGAAACTAAAACACGGTCCACCATTCGCAATATCACTTTTTCATCTTCACCATCAAAATTCAATCATCCTAACCCGAATTATTCTTAAAATAAAATTGTAATTTTGTACTCTTATATCGTTGCAAACAAATTGTCTAAGTTGATAGAGGAGAAATCCTGACCCAAAAACCAGTAACAATGAAACCCCATATAATATCCTTTCAAATTTTTATCGCCATAACAATTGCAATATTGATTGGCGGCTGCTCAGCTGAAAATTTTGAAAACACTGAAAAGCTTGACCGAAAGCCGGCTATTGATCCAAATTATGACGGAGTAACCATTCCGCCCAATATTGCACCGATGAATTTTCACATTCAGGAAGACGGAAATTTTTTCAGAATCACGGTGACTTCTTCTTCAAACGAGGCCGAATTATCCGTAACCTCTTCAGACGGGATTGTCCAATTCCCATTAAACAAATGGAAGGAATTGCTTGGCAATAACAAAGGCGGAAAATTAAAAATTCAGGTTGCTTCTTCGGCTGAGGATGAAGACCTCCTGAAACAGTTCCGGCCCATATACATGAATGTAGCCGGTGAGCCGATCGATTCCTATCTGAGCTACCGTCTGCTTTATCCCGGTTACTACAGTTGGTCGAAGATGAAGATCATGCAAAGATCATTGGAAAATTTCCGGGAAGAATCGCTTATAGAAAATCAGATCCTTGAAAAGAATTGTGCCAACTGCCATTCATTCAATCAAAGCAACCCGGATGAATTCCTGATCCACATACGGGGTTCCAAAGGCGGAACCTATTTCATAGACGACGGAAAAATCACCAGAACTGCTCTGAAAACAGAAAACATGCCTGGCGGGGCAACCTATCCTACCTGGCACCCCGATGGAAGGTATGTGGCCTTTTCCTCCAACAAGGTAAAACAAAGTTTCTACGCCCATCCCCGAAAAAGCATTGAAGTATACGACCAGGTCTCAGCGCTGGTGCTTTATGACCGGGAAGAAAACGAAATGTTATATATCCGGGAGCAGGATACGGTTGACCATATGCAAACCTTCCCTTCCTGGTCACCGGATGGCCGGTACCTTTACTTTTGCAGGACAAGGCAGGTAGAAGAAAACTACACCGTACAAAATGTGAAGGACATTCATTATGACCTGGCCAGGAAGCCTTTTAATCCGGAAACCAGATCATTTGGCAAAACCGAAATTGTATTTGACGCTGCAGAAAGAGAAAAGAGCGTTTCCTTCCCGCGAATTTCCCCGGATGGACAATATCTGGTGTTTACACTCCATGATTACGGCACTTTCCCCATTTGGCATAAAGAGGCAGACTTACACCTGCTTAATCTGAAGACCGGGGAATCCGGAAGGATGGAGCTCAACAGCGATGAAACGGAAAGCTACCATACATGGTCGTCCAATGGCAGATGGCTGGTTTTTAGCAGCAAAAGAAGAGACGGACGGTCTGCACGTCCATATTTTGCCTGGTTCAGCCCCTCGGGGGAGGTTGGAAAACCTTTCGTGCTTCCCCAGAAGGATCCCACCCGGTACAACAACATGCTGAAGACTTTCAATATCCCGGAATTTGTTAAGGGGAAAATAAACATTGACCCCAGAGATTTTGCCGGGGCAGCAAATAAAGAATCTCTGAATGCAAAAGCAGCGAATTCCGTGGATTCTATCCAAAAATGGTTTAAAGGTGAAGAAGAAGATGCTGCTGAAACAGAATGGGGTATTCATGAATGACCCAACCCAGATGGACCAAGTCTCATGAAAAAAAATAAAAACCATATATGAACCGGAAAATAAAAGATTTCCAAAACACCTATATTTATTATCTGTTTGCCCTTTTCTTTATCCTTACTTTCGGATACTTTTACTGGTTTGGCGATTATGTTTTGTTCTTTCAGGAGAAACAATCCATCTTGATTTTTTCTTCTGAAACTCTTGAGGAATATTTTATCAAGCCCGGCGGAGTACTGGAATTTGCAGGAGAATTTTTAACGCGGTTTTACATCAATCCGGGTCCGGGAGCGCTGATTCTGTCCGTAATACTCACCATACCGGGAATCCTGCTGCTCAAAATCAACAAAAAATTGTTTTCAGACTTGTCCTACTCCCCATTGTTCCTGATGCTGCCTTCCTGCATGCTGCTGCTCATGCAAACCCATTACTATCACTTGATGGAGCATAACCTGGGTTATATTCTGGTTTTGCTATATTTCCTGTTTACGATCCTCCCGGATAAAAAACAACACCGGCATATTGCCCTGGCCGTCTTCCCGCTCGTCTATTACCTGGTGGGCGCATATATATGGATTTTCCTGGCGATGTTTATCATTTACAGCCTGGTGTACGAAAAAGAAAACCTGCGTTTTATTTATACTGTTGTTTCACTGGGAATCGCGGGGATAACCTTTATGGCCTTCAGATTCCTTATTTTCCTTCAGCCTGTGGATCAATTCTTCGGACATCCTTTACCATTGGTGCCAGACCAACACCACAACATCATTTTTTATCTGCTGACGGGGTATCTGGTGCTGTACCCCTTGCTGGGCAAAGCACCCCTTCTGTTCCGGTTCAGTAAAAAGTATATCCGGATTGTTGCCTTCTCCTCCGTGTTGGTGATTCTTGGGATCACGGCAATTTTCCTTTCCGGACTGTATAATCCACAAACCGACCGGGTTCTGGAACTTCAAAAATATGTTTTTGAAAAAAAGTGGGAAGAAGCCATTGAGCTCCATGAAACCACACCCTCAAAAAACCTGATCGGGCAGTACTTTTACAACATAGCCCTTTCAGAAACAGACCGGTTGTGTGAACGGCTCTTTTACGGAAGACAGGATTTCGGGGCAAATTCTCTGATACTACCCTGGGGCAACGAGCACCTGAGCAGGGGGGCTTATTTCTACTATGCCATTGGTCTGATCAACGAAGCGCACCGATGGGCCTACGAAGATATGGTGGTAAATGGATACACCCCACAAAACCTCAAACTACTGGTCAAAACCAACCTTATCAACGAAAACCACCGTATGGCCGGAAAATACATCCGCATGCTGAAAAAATCCCTCAATTACCGTAAATGGGCCCAGGAGTACAGCAGGCTTCTTAACCAACCCGAAAGGGTTCAATCCCATCCGGAGCTGGGGGAAAAGATCCGCCTTCTTCCCGAAGAAGATTTTTTCATACAGTTAAATCAACCTCAGAACAACATTCCCCTTCTTCTTAATGCCAATCAGACCAACCGAAAAGCATTCGAATACAAACTGGCCTGGTATCTGCTCAATAAGAATGTGGAACCTTTGGTGCATCACATCAAAAGGATGGAAAAACTGGGATATGAACGGATCCCCCTTCATGTAGAAGAAGCCGCCCTGGCATACGAAAATAGCGCAGGAAAACTCCCGG
>JAGXLC010000140.1 GCA_018334875.1 Bacteroidales bacterium
TATTATTGGAAGGCGGAACATTACCCGAACGGACGCTTTACTGGAAAATAGGAGATGAATGGGCAGTACGTCAAGGCCCATGGAAACTTGTAAAAGATGGTGATAAAAAAGCCTTGTTTAATTTAGATAAAGATATAGGAGAAACAAGGGATGTTTCTTCTGACCATTCTGATTTAATAAAAGAACTTACTCAGGATTATCGGGAATGGGAAAAAGAGGTATCATCTTATGCTGAGAGATGGCCTGATTAGCTCAAGTAATTGTAATAATATAATGACATTTTCAAAATGATGTTAACAAATTAAGCGGAGGTTATTATGAAGAACAGAAATGTAATATTATTGGTGAGTATCCTATTTTTATTGATTGGATGTAAAAATAAAGAAGATACTACCGATGACATAAATCATGTAAAGGTATATTATGAGGACGGCCGGTTTGCCGGTTGGCCTGCCAATCATGGTATTTGGATCTGGGAAGATGAGGTATTGGTTGGGTTTGTCGAAGCTCGCTATTATGATGATGGAGGTTTTCATACTTATGATCAAAGTACAGCACGGGATAAATACGCCCGGAGTAAGGATGGAGGTCTTAATTGGAGTATAGAAGATGCTTACGAACATGGTCAAACCGGATGGAGGTATAATAATCGGTGGGATAAAAATAAAACAGAGACTCCAAAAGAGCTTAAAGAACCAATTAATTTCACCCACCCCGATTTGGCATTAACCTTTCTGCGACAAACCAATGACACCGGCCCCTCTCATTTTTATTACTCCTATGATCGCGGCAAGACATGGAATGGGCCCTATGAGTTACCGAATTTAGGCACAGAAGGTATTGCCACCAGAACCGACTACATCATCGACGGCCAGAACGAGTTGATGGCTTTCTTTACCGTGGCGAAAAATAATGGTAAAGAAGGAAGGATCCTTTGTGCCCGTACCAGGGATGGAGGTAGGAGCTGGGAGCGTGTTGCATGGGTTGGTCCTGAACCGGACGGTTTCGAAATTATGCCCTCCTCCGTAAGACTCTCCGATTCAAAGATTCTTACAGTGATACGCAAGAGAACAGGGAATGGACAGGATAAGCTGATCAGTTATATGACCGATGATAATGGGAAATCCTGGAAACAATCGAATGATCCTGTTTCAAATACAGGGAATGGTGGCTCGCCACCGGCCCTGGTGAAATTGGAGAGCGGCACATTGGCGCTGGCCTATATTGTTCGGAAAAATGATGGAGATGGATCCCGCGTGTGTGTCAAATTCAGCTCGGATGAAGGACAAACATGGGGCGATGAGATTGTGCTCCGCCAGGATGGCGCTACTTCAGATGCAGGTTATCCTCGTATGGTGCAACGTCCTGATGGTAAATTGGTTCTGGTTTATTACTGGAATAATGCCCTTCAGGATGATGCTCCTCCTTACCGGTTTATCGCCGCAACTATATTTGATCCTAAAAAAGTTGAATAAAATATATTATGCATTTTCGGGATAATGACAATTTAATTTTTAAAACAGATTATCATGACTGCACTTAAAGGAATTGTGCCTCCAATGATTACACCCCTGATTAATGAGAGTAAACTGGATTACAGGGGTTTGGAGAAATTAATAGAACATCTGATTTCGGGTGGTGTTCATGGAGTGTTCATTCTTGGTACCACGGGGGAAGCCCCAAGTTTAAGCCATGCTTTGCGGGTGGATCTGATTAAATATGTATGTGATCAGGTAAATGGCCGAATACCTGTTTTGGTGGGGATTACTGATGTTTCTTTAAAGGAAGCGGTTCATATATCTGATAAATCTAAAGAATTTGGCGCTCAGGCTGTGGTGTTGGCGCCACCTTTCTATTATCAGATCGATCAGAACGAGTTGTATCATTTTACTGAACAGTTGATTGGTGAAATTTCGCTGCCGGTTTATTTATATAACAATCCTGGTTTAACCAAGGTTTCCTTTGAGATTGAGACGATAAGAAAGCTGCTCTCAAACCCTGAAGTCATCGGATTAAAGGACAGCTCCGCTGATATGGTGTATTATCATCGTCTTCTGAAAGTTGCACACGATTCAGAGGTACCTTTATTGATTGGTCCGGAGGAATTGCTTATGGAATCATTGTTAATAGGAGGGAATGGTGGAATTTCAGGAGGCGCAAATATGTTTCCCCAATTATATGTAAGCATCTATGATTCAGTTAATTCTGGTGATTTGAATAAGGCCCGCGAGTTACAGAGGCAGGTCATGGAATTAAGTGGGATAGTGTATAGTGGAAATGGATCAAGTAGTGTCATTAATGGGATAAAATGTGTGCTTAAACATATGCAAATATGCCCTAATGACTATATTGTGAAACCTTTGAATAAAGCCAGTAAAGATAAGTCAGAAAGAATAAATCAGTATTTAACCAATCAAAAATTATATGTTTGATAAATCAAGGAAAGGGCAGAATAGGTAGGTTGTGTTTTTGATCCTTGTTTAAATGGAACAACCAGAAAAAATCCCAAAAATGAGAAAAGCATGTCATCCATTATTTATTGAAAACCTTAAAATGTAATTATATGAACAGCATCGATTTGATCATCTTTTTCATTTATTTAATTGGCATTACCATATTTGGCGGTTCATTCTACCGCAAAAGCAAAACATCGTCGGGTTTTACCTTGGGCAACAGGAGCATTCCCTCATGGGCCATAGCCATGTCTATTTTTGCCACTTTTGTGAGCAGCATCAGCTACCTGGCTTTGCCGGGCAATGCCTACCTTTCCAACTGGAACGCCTTTGTTTTCAGCTTGTCATTACCAATAGCCGCTATTGTGGCGGTTAAGGTTTTTGTGCCATTATACCGTAAGGTTAACAGCCCGTCTGCTTATACCTACCTTGAACAGCGTTTCGGTCCCTGGGCCAGGGTGTATGCCTCTACGATGTATTTGCTGACCCAGATCATGCGCATCGGCACCATCTTGTATCTGCTGGCCCTGACCATCCATTCGATTTTTGGTTGGGACATTGCCATTGTTATTATCATTACCGGAATAGCGATCCTGATTTATTCGATGCTGGGCGGTATTCAGGCAGTGGTATGGACGGATGCCATCCAGGGAATTGTTTTGATCACTGGAGCCTTGGTATGTGCAGTCTACATATTGTTCAACATGCCGGAAGGTCCGGGCCAGATGTTTCAGATTGCTTCGGAACAAAACAAATTCAGCCTGGGAAGCTTCGGACTGGATCTGTCAAAATCTACATTTTGGGTAGTGATGATATACGGCATCTTCATTAATCTGCAGAATTATGGGATCGATCAGAATTATGTTCAGCGATATGTTGCTTCCCGTACAGACCGGGAAGCCAAACGGTCGGCTTTCAGCGGTGGTATGCTTTATATTCCGGTTTCCCTGATGTTTTTGTTTATCGGAACCGCCCTGTTTGCTTTTTATTCATCAGGGGCTGCTGAGTTACCTGCCAGGTTGCAGGATGCTACACAAGGGGATGCAGTATTTCCTTATTTTATCGTTAATGAGCTTCCCGTGGGCATTACCGGACTGTTGATTGCTTCGATCTTCGCCGCCGGTATGAGTACCATCTCTACCAGCTACAACAGTTCGGCCACCGTCTTTCTAACAGATTACTATCAGAAGTATTTCAAAAAAACCGCTTCTGATAAGGAGTCCATGCGGGTGCTTTATATTTCTTCGGTCATTATCAGTACCGTGGGTATATTGGTTGCCATTCTGATGATCAACGTGGAAAGTGCCCTGGATGCCTGGTGGAAGTTATCCTCTATTTTTAGCGGCGGTATGCTGGGGTTGTTCCTGCTGGGAGTATTTTTCAGGAAGAAAAACGTGATTGGTGCTATTATTGGTGTAATAGCCGGATTGTCGGTGATCATCTGGCTGAGCCTGTCCAACTTATTTCTCGGCCCGGAAGCATTGGGCAATCAGTTTCATACGTATCTGACCATTGTATTGGGAACTACCACCATATTCCTGGTTGGATTTCTTGTGTCACTTTTTCATAAAGGGAATGGGGAAAAATAGTAGAAGGCTTGACTGATGGGGTTTCGTTTCCTGGATCTCTGAAATATAGCTAAGGAGGAAAAGCAAAGAATATATTTGTTTACTTATTTTGTTATGAAACTATAAATTAAACATGATGGATAAAATGCTATGGTTTAACGAACCAAAAAAATGGAAGATCATTGATAAATCCTCTGCATCAATGTTCGTTACTCCCAAAACTGATTCTTGGAGAGAGAGCTATTATGGATTTACAGTAGATGATGCACCTTATTTTTATACTACTTGTGGAGGTGAGTTTGAGGCCATAGTCAAAATTACTGGAGATTATAAAAAACGGTTCGATCAAATGGGTCTAATGATTCGCATAAACGAAAAAAGATGGATAAAAACAGGTGTTGAATATGTAAATAACAAAATTAATATAAGTTGTGTGGTCACCATTGGAAAAAGTGATTGGAGTGTTGTAGAATTGAGTGAATTTCCTAAATCAATTTGGATAAAAGTAAAAAGAATAGTGGATGCTGTTAAAATTTATTATTCATTAGATAATAAGAATTTTACAATGATACGAATTGCGTTCTTTCCTGATAGGACACCTGTAATGGTAGGGTTAACAGCGGCATCCCCAGACGGTGAAGGCTTCAATGCTTTATTTGAAGGATTTGATATAAAGCATCTTCCTGACTTAAGAAGACTTAAATGGTTAGAGAATAATAAGGATTAAATTATAAGTTTTGAATATATGGGCAAAATTTTATTGGAGTAAGTTTTTATACTGGACTCATTTTTTATCTCGCACTTTTTAATCAAAATATCAGTTTTTCGTTAATAATCAGGAAGGTATAACGAATATTATGCTCCTAAATCACAACATATTTCATCACGCACTGTTAATGGGTGGATTTTGCTGGAGTGAGTAAAAAAATACACCAAATAAATAATCCAGAGTTATGCGAATTCAGAACTTTAACATTTTATGGCTTCTTTTGACTACTAGTATTGTAGTAGGATTTCTGTCCTGCAAAAGAACCGATAAGGATAGAAACAAGAATAAAGAATCGGGAAAACCCAACTTTTTGTTTATCCTGATTGATGACCTGGGCTCCCAGGATTTGGGATGTTACGGTAACAATTTTATTGAAACGCCCAATATTGACAATTTGGCGGAGCAAGGCATGCGATGGTCCAATGCTTATTCTTCGTGTCCTGTATCATCACCAAGCAGGGTTGCTATACTTACCGGAAAGAACCAGGCCCGTGTGAACTTCACCGGGCATATAAGTGCTATACGCCAACATCGTCATCCTGAGAAAAGCAGAATCTTACCCCCCAATGATCTGATGCAGATTCCTAAGGAAGAGGTGATATTACCGGAGGCTCTAAAACCTGCTGGTTATAAGTCTATTAGTATTGGCAAATGGCATGTGGGCGGCAAAGGCTATTGGCCCACAGATATGGGCTTTGATGAAAACGTGGCAGGCTGGACTCACGGCAGTCCCCCAAGTCATTTTTATCCCTATGAAAATCCCGATCAGCCATGGAATTCCTCCATTCCTGCATTGGAGGGAGGGGAAGAAGGTGAGTACCTGACCGACCGGCTCACGGATGAAGCCATCCGATTTATAGAAGAAAATAAGGATCAACCGTTTTTGGTCTATCTTTCCCATTATGCTGTTCACACTCCACTGCAGGCTCCTGAAGCCCTGGTGGAAAAATACAAGGCAAAAAAGGAAAAAACCGGTAATGAGATAATCAATCCGGTTTACGCGGCCATGGTTGAAAGCGTTGATATAAACGTGGGACGCCTCATTGAAAAACTTGATGAATGGGATTTGAGTGAGAATACCGTGGTTATTTTTGCCTCCGACAATGGAGCTTTGGATAAGATGGGCGACAAGAGAGTAGCCGATAACAGACCTTACAGAAGCGGGAAGGGTCACCTTTATGAAGGAGGTCTCCGGGTTCCTTATATAATGAAATGGCCGGGTCATATTGAAACAGGCTCGGTAAGCGAAACGCTTACACAGTCGGAAGATATCTATGCTACTATTGTGGACATTGCGGGAGTAAAAGCACATGCCAACACCCCGATTGACGGTCGGTCGCTGGTAAGCGATTTTACTGATGAAGATAAAGTAGAGTTACATTGGTATTATCCTCATTACAGCCCCCATGGGAATAAGCCGGGAGCCACTATTCGGTCGGGCAAGTGGAAATTGATTGAATTCTACGATCCCAAACAAGTTGAATTGTATAACTTGCAGAAAGATCCTGGGGAGAACAACGATCTGAGCGAAGAAGTACCCTGGAAAGTTCAGGAACTTTCGGGCAAATTACATCAATGGCTGCATGGGATGAATCCCATCATGCATACCATGAACCCGGAATATGAAAAAGATGAATGATAAAATTTGTGCACAGGCGCTTAGTAGTTTAGTAGAATTATAGGCTGTTCATTAAGTTTGAAAGAATAATAATTGTCAAAAATATTTACTCTGTGGAACTCTGGGTTTAATCTCTGTGTACCTCTGTGGTTCAAGTATTTATGATTTAACCACGCAGGTCAAAGAAAAATTCAAACAAAGAGGACTTTATGGAAGTCAATTTTGAGTTTATGTATTGAAATATTAGTTAATAAAGAGCCTTTGGAAAGAATGGTTTACAGATATTTTTGTGAAAAACTAGTAGTCATATAAAAAACTGCCGTCATGTTTATTTCAAATATTAATTTTCTAACATTATATAGATGAAAATAGATGTAATATATAAACTACTTATTTTATTCCTTATTATACTGACGGCTATGGCATGCAACAAACAACCAGCGAAAACCGATGCTGTTTTCAAAAGTTTTTCAGATATGGAAGAAATTCAATTAACATCAGGTAAAAAGGGACATTTTCTGCATACAACCCAGTACTTTTCACAAGATGACAGTTGGATCGTCTATGATACGCGAAATGACGGCACCCATATTGGCCGTACCTGTTGCATTGAGGCGGTGAATGTTCGTACAGAGGAAATAAAACAGCTTTATCAAACCAGAGGTCAGACAATCTATGGTCCGGGCGTTGGATCTGCCACTTTCAATCCTGTTTCGGACAGGGTTTTGTTTATTCATGGGCTGCAAAATTGTGATTCGGTACAACCATATGGGTTTTACAGAAGAACCGGAGTGGCCGTAGATCTGAATCATCCCGGTAAGCCGATTTTTATGGATGGAAGAGATGTAACACCGCCTTTTACTGCCGGTGCATTGAGGGGAGGAACACATGCGCATACATGGAGTGCAGACGGGGAATGGGTCAGTTTTACCTATAATGATGCCGTGATGGCGGAACTTGAAAGTAAAGGGATTATCGGTAAAAAAGACCTGCGTATGGTTGGGGTTATGGCACCTTATGGTCCTGTACAGGTTGGAAAGGATGGTTCGGGAGAGAATATCGATGGAGAAAAGTATACGGTTGTAGTGACAGATGTCACAGAAGATCCCGAACCCGGGAGTGATCAAATTGACCGTGCCTATGAGGATGGCTGGGTGGGAACCAACGGTTATGTGAAAGAAGATGGCTCAAGGCAGAAATGGGCGGTTGCTTTTCTGGGTGATATCCGGGATCAGGAGGGTAATAAACGCACCGAAGTGTTTATAGCGGATATCCCGGACGATGTAACAAAGGCAAATGAAGGAAAACCGCTGACCGGAATGGAAACCACCCGTCCCAATCCACCGGCAGGAACCATACAGCGCAGGCTTACCTTTACCACTGACAGAAAATATCCCGGAGTGCAGGGACCCAGGCACTGGTTGAGATCCACTCCTGACGGATCGATGATATTTTTCATGATGAAGGATAAGCAGGGGGTGGTTCAGATCTATGGGATCTCCCCCAATGGTGGCTGGCCCAGCCAGATCACTGATAACAACTTTTCGGTGGAAACTGGGTTTAATGTTTCTCCTGACGGTAAATTTTTGGCATATGGGAGCCAACAGCGTGTATATATAACCCACATACAATCAGGCCAGACCCGGCAGGTTTCACCGGAGCCTAAGAACAGCATGGCTGAACTGAGGGCGGTCAACTGGTCAAATGATGGAAATATGCTTGCTTACAACCGGAAAATTGCAGTAGGTGATACCGCTTATTATCAGATTTTTATTTTAAAATAATAATTGAATAATGAATATAAACGAGAAGATAAATAGGCACCAACAATTCTGGAACGGTGAAGGACCTTCGCTCATTCTTATTCCCCCTGCCCGTGATATGCACGAAACCTGGCAAGAGCAGATTTATGATACTTCCGGTTACCGGGATAAATTTTACAATCCTCAAAAGATGTGGGAATCCGAGATCTCTCGTGCCCGTCCGGTAACAGATTGGCCTACAGATGGAATTCCCACAGTGAGACCCAATCTCGGAGTGATTTTTATTCCTTCCATGGCCGGGCAGGATTATGTATTGCGGGAAGGAATGATGCCCTGGGCAGGCGAACCACTCTCTCCTGAACAAATCAGAAAAGCCTTGGATAAAGATTTATCCGGTGCTGAGCTCATGAAACTGGCCGAACAATTTTACCGCATTCACAGGGAAATAGGTGATGGTGAGGTTGCAGCCTATCAGGCGGACAACCAGGGAATATTTGATATAGCCCACCTTTTGTATGGAGATCAGATATTCTATGATTTGATGGATGAAAATCAATGGCCCTGGGTTGATGAGCTGCTGGATATTTCCCGCGAGCTTATGATTCGGGCAAGCCGGTATGTTAAGCAGTGTATTGGTGAGGGAATAAAATGGATGATTCATGGCCACGGAACGGAGCAGGGAGTTTATTTCCCTGATTGCGGCTTGCGGATTTCCGAAGATACACCTGCCATGATCGCTCCGGATCAGCTCGATCGGTTCGTTATGGGTTCAATTGAGCGATGTGCCGAAGAATTTGGCAGCATTTTCATGCATTATTGCGGCAGTCACGAATACTTTTTTGAAAGGCTTTGTAGCAGCGATGCCGTTCGGGCCATCGATCTGGGAAATCCGGAGTCTTATGATACGCGATGGCTTTTAGAAATGTGTGCTGAAACGGATACCGTGCTTTACAGCCGTGTAGCACCGTTGGAAGAGGAATCTTCAAAAGGTGACTGGCAGGCTTATATCAGGCGCCTTGCCGGGTTGGTGAATGAAACAGGGGCACGCTGCATTTTAAGGCCGCTCGTTTTTCCCTCTAACCGGGATGAATGTGTCCGGATGCTTGATATGTGGCACGAACTTACCGGGTAATTAAACAATAACGAAATTATAAATAGAGCCAAAAACTCATTTTATGAAAAGACGCGATTTTTTCAAGAAAGCCATGATTTCCGGTCTGGGAGCTACGCTCTGGCCGGCAGCCTATGGTTCTCAGATCGGACAGAATGAAACAGTGAGAAGTTTTTTGACCCTGGAAAAAGCGACAGAAACAAATTCTTTGGGGATGGAATTGGTGGAGATCAAGCCCGGATCGTTTTATATGGGCTCTGATGAGGGAGCGTATGATGAAATTCCGGTACACCGGGTAACCCTTTCCAGTCCGTTTTATATGAGTGCCACTTCTGTTACGAATGCACAATATGAACAATTTGATCCTGCGCACAGGTCGCTTCGCGGAAAAAGGGGGATCTCCCATGATGATGAGGAAGCTGTAGTGTTTGTAAGCTGGCATGATGCCAAAGCTTTTACCGAATGGCTGAGCAGGAAAGAAGGTAAACCTTACCGATTGCCGACAGAGGCAGAATGGGAATACGCCTGCCGGGCCGGGACGAAGACGAAATTTAACACCGGCGGGAGTTTGCCGGAAGCATTCCATCTGAACCAAACCGATGCATGGTATCCCCGTCCGGTGCCATTGAAGGTTGGTACCACTCCCTCCAACTCCTGGGAGCTTTATAATATGCACGGGCTTGTCG